>DIZC01000007.1 GCA_002429315.1 Alphaproteobacteria bacterium UBA6038 | reverse complement strand
GGGCGCGTAGCTCAGCGGGAGAGCACTCCCTTCACACGGGAGGGGTCACAGGTTCAATCCCTGTCGCGCCCACCATCCAGGCCGGCGGCATCCTGCGCTGTGTGATTGCCACGGAACGGATCGCGCCAGTGGGCATTGAGATCAGGCACGGAGAGAATTTCAGATGAAGAAATTTTTATTTGCGGCGTTGATGCTTGCTTGCGTTCCGCTCGCCGGCTGCAACCAGCAAGCGAACAAGCCACACAACCACGCCGGGCGCGCGTCTGAACGCGGGAACGCCGTGAATGAGACCGACCAGGGGCGCGGACATGGGCGCGGACTGAGACGGGCGTGCAGCAGCGAAATCCAGCAGTACTGCTCCAATGAGGAGCGGGGCCGGGCGCGTCGCGAGTGTCTGCAAAGCCACATGGACAAGCTGTCCGCGGACTGCAAATCCGCGGTGGAATCGCGCGGCGAGGGCCGCCGCAAGCGCGGCTTCTAGCTCTCTGCCGACAGAGGGTGGAAACAAACCTTCTGCGAGAAGGCGCGCTAGCCTTTTTCGCGGCCGCTTTGCCGCCAGCGGAAAACGATTGCCTCGAGTTCCTGGCGGTTCATGTTCGGCGACTTCCAAGCCTTGGAGAAGCCGGCGTTGAGATTGCGCGGAACGGCGGTGCGATCGAGGTCGTCGAAGGTAATCCGCATGGGCATCGAAACGCCCTGGCCGAGCACGATGGCTTCGCGGTCGCCAAGCAGCGGCAGGAAGTCGAGCAGGTCCAATACACCTTCGTGCGTCGAAGAGCGCATCACCTGCTGATCGCGTTCGCTGGAAAGCCGCAACGCCACGACGGTGCTGCATTGCGACAGAATCGTCGGATCGAGATCCGAGGGCCGCTGCGTCACCAGCGCCAGCGAGATTCCGTATTTGCGGCCTTCCTTCGCAATGCGGGACAGCGCCTGCCGGGTGGGGCCGAAATATCCCTTGTCGACGGCAGGCGCATAGCGGTGCGCTTCTTCGCAGACGATGAGTGTGGGCAAGCCTCCCTTGCTCCAGATCGCCAGGTCGAAAGCAAGCCGCGAGATCACGGAGATGACGACGTCGAGAATTTCGGCCGGCACGACGGAAAGATCGATCACCGTGATCGGCTTGCCGTCGCTCGGCACGCGAAACAGCCGGCTCAGGATTTCGGTCATGGTATCCTGCACTGTCAGGCTGCCGAACATGAAATTGTAGCGCTGGTCGGCCACCATGGTTTCGATCCGCATCTTCAGCTTGCGGTACGGCAGGGTGATCTGCGTGCGCTCGAGGCGGCCGAGTTGCTCGTCGATGTAGGCGATCACGTCCGACAGGCGAAACGGCGTCGGGGTCTCGACGGTCATGTGGGTCGCCTCGACCGGCTTGCGAACCAGCGCGCCTCTTGTCGCCGCATGATCGCTGTAGCGCCGCTTCGCGTACACCACCGCCTCGCCGAGGATTTCGGTCTCGGCGTCGCGATGTTCGTCCAACGTGGTGAGAGCCGCCGTGAGTTCCTGAAAGTTCAGCAGCCAGAACGGCAGGCTGAAATTGTTCAGGTTGATGGCTTCGACCCTGTCACCGAAGGCGGTCAGGTATTCGTTGTGGATGTCGAGCACCACAATGTGGGCATATCGATAATCGTCGAGAATGCGCTGCAGAATGGTCGTAAGGGCGCACGACTTGCCAGAGCCGGTGCTGCCGACAACAACGAAATGTTTGGACAGCAGATCGTCCACCCGCAGGCGGGCGGCAACGGCCGCGTCCTGGTAGAGGGTTCCGACTTTGACGGTGGCGAGCGCCGGTGGCGCGTATACGCGCGTGAGGTCGTGGCGATCGACCAGAAGCAGCGCATCGCCGATGCTCGGCGGACTGGTCACGCCCCGCTTGAACGTCAGGCGGCGGTCGGCGCCGGCAATGACCATTTCGCCGGCGAGATTAAGTTCGACGAGACCGATTTCCTCCCCGTGGTCCTCGGCGCCAGGCATTGGGGTGGTCACCGCGGTCACCAACCCGATCACCGACGATGCCGGCGTGGTAATTTTCAGCAGGGCGCCGATCTGCACGCGCGGCGGCTCCGCCAGCAACGCGGCCTCAGCCGCACGCTCGAGAATCGCGACGGCGCGCGGCCCGTTCACCGACACGATGTGACCGATCCGCTTCGGAGGGGCGGCCGGAACACCCCGGCGCTCGCGGAACGGTTGCGGCGGCAATTTGAAGGCTGGCTGACTCATGCCGAAGCTCCCGACTTAAGCATTCGCTCCGGCGGCGGGCGCATCACGATGCGCTCGGCGAGCCCGGCGGAAGCAAGGTCGCTGGGCACATCGCGGCAGGGTGCCGCCGGCGGCAAGGCAAGAACGACGGTTGTGCCTGCACCGGGTTCGCTGGCGATGTGCAGCGACCCGCCGTGCTGCTTGGCCAGCGCATTCGCGATGGGAAGGCCGAGGCCGGTGCCGTTATGAGCGCGCAGGTGATCGGCGCGGATTTGTCCGAATGGCTTCAGCGCGACCCGCAGCTCCTCGGCCGTCATGCCGGGGCCGGTGTCGGCCACCGCGATCGTGGCGCCGCCGTCGGCGCTGCGGCTGGCGACCACCAGAATGCGGCCGCGCGCCGGGGTGAATTTGTGCGCATTGGAAAGCAGGTTGATCAGGATCTGCTTGATGCGGCGGCTATCGACCAGCAGCGCCGGCAGATCGCGCGACAGCCGCAACTCGAGGCGCTGATCCTTGCTCTCGATGCGCTCGCGGACCAGCACGGCGCTGGCCTCGATCACCTCCCGGATGCTGTGCTGTTCGAGCGCCAGGCTGGCGGTTCCGCTCTCGATTTTCGAGATGTCGAGAATGTCCGAGATGATGTTGAGCAGATGACGCCCGGCTTCGGCGATGTTGGCGGCATATTCGATATTTCGTTCTGGATTGGCGGCGCCCAAATGCTGGATGAGGTCGGAAAATCCGATGATGGCGTTGAGCGGCGTCCGCAGCTCGTGACTCATGTTGGCGAGAAATTCCGATTTAGATCGGCTGGCGAGTTCGGCCTCGACCTTGCCCGTCCGCAAGGCAAGCTCCTTCTGCGCACGCATGCGCATGTAGCCGAGTGTCTCGCAGTAATCCGCGAGAACGGTCGACGACCGCCACGGGTTTCGCCAGCGGAGCATCCAGCGCGCCTTTGTCTTCGCGCGAGAGGCTAGGTGAAAATCATTCTGTAACCGTTAAGCTCGCGCCGACTGTCTCATTTCGAGACAGCAGCCGTTGCCGACCGCGGGAATTTCCGGAACACTGGAGCCGGGGAACAAGGGCGGCGCACGAATGATTCGAATGGTTTCCCGGCGCGTCGTCGCCGGCGCGATTGGGGCAACGCTTGCTGCGACCGCTGTGGACCGGGCGGTAGCCCGTCGGACCACCCGGAGGTTTTCGGAACAGACCGGATTTGTGCCGGTGCCCGGCGGCAAGGTGTGGTGGCGGCGCGTGGGCAGCGGGCGAAAGGCACCGCTCCTTCTGCTGCATGGCGGACCGGGCGCAGGGAGCGTGTATCTCGACCAGATGGCGGCGCTCGCACAGGACCGCGCCGTCATCTTCTACGATCAGCTGGGCTGCGGCCGCTCGGAGGCGCCGGACGATGCGTCCCTCTATCGCATCCCGCGCTTCGTCGAGGAAGTCGACGCCCTCCGCCACGCCCTGAACCTCAACGAGATCGTCCTGTTCGGCAATTCCTGGGGCAGCATGCTGGCCATCGAGTACCTGCTCGATCGCGGCGCGCGGGGCGTGCAGAAACTGATCCTGAGCGGCGCGCTCGCCAGCGTGCCGCAGGCGGTGGCCGGCCAGCAGCGGCTGCTCGATCGCCTGCCGGAAGGCGCCGGCGCACGCATTCGGCAACTCGAAGCGGAGAACCGCACGGACTCGCCGGAATACCAGCGGCTGGCCGACCTGTTCTACCATCTGCATGTCTGCCGGCGGGATCCGTGGCCGCCGCAGATGCTGAAGACCATCGAATATCTGGGGAAATCGCCGGCCTACCGCGTGATGAACGGCCCGAACGAGTTCACCATTACGGGCAATATGAAAGATTGGGATCGTCGCAGGGATGTGGACGCCATCCGGCTGCCCACGCTGCTCACCACCGGCGAATTCGACGAGGTGACGCTCGACTGTCATCAGACCATCCACGATGCCATTCCCGGTTCCCAACTCGTGGTGATGAAGGATTGTTCGCACCTGACGATGCTGGAACAACCGCAAGCCTACAATCGCATCCTCCGCGATTTCCTCGCCTAGCTGCGTTCACGCATGCCAGGGCCCTTCGGCGAGCTTCGCCTTCAAACTCTTTCAACGGGCGCCGGAGCCATGCTGACGCCGCGCATGTTTGCCGCGGGCGTCATTGTCGCCGGATTCGCAGCCATGCTCGTGGTCAATTGGCCGGGTCACCTCGAATTCGATTCAATCCGGCAGTTGCTCGAGGGGCGCCGCGGCATCTATTCGAATTGGCACCCGCCCATCATGTCGTGGATGCTGGGTGCGTTCGATGCGGCGGTCTCCGGCGGCGCCCTGTTCGTGCTGTTCGACGGCCTCCTCGCCTTCGGTGCGCTGCTGTCTCTCCTCTGGATCGTACCAAGGCCGTCCTGGTGGGCGGTTGCGGCCGCTCTCGTCATCGTGGCGCTGCCGCAGCTCTTCTTGTTTCAGGCGATCGTGTGGAAAGACATGCTGTTCGCGGACGCTTGCCTCGCCGGGTTCGTCTGCCTCGCGCACACGGTGCAGCACTGGAATTCAATTCCCCGGCGATTTGCGCTGCTTGGCACGTCCGCCCTGTTCGTTTCGCTGGCGATTCTGTCGCGGCAGAACGGTTTCATCGTGCTGCCGTGCGCGGCGCTCGCGTTGACCGCAAGCGTGGGCCGGATCGCCACGCGCAGGCAGGGATACATCTACGGCGCAGGCTTCCTGCTCTGCTGCGCCTTGGTGGCAGGGGCAGCGAATGCGGCCTTGCAGCTGCGCGCCGCCAAAGCGTTTGGCCCCACCGAGCAACTCGAAGATCTGCAACTCTACGATATCGGGGGCATGCTCAAGCGGCAGCCCGATATGCCCCTGCCGATCCTGGGTCGGGAAAAGCCGCCGCTCGCCAAGGCGCTGCGCGAGAAGGCGCCGCATCTCTTCACGCCCGTTTGGCAGGACCGGTTGATCGGCGATCGGGAGATCAGTAGCTGGATTCCGTCATCCGTTTCGGCGGTTGCTCGCCAATGGCGCGCCCTGATTGTCGCGCATCCCGGCACATATTTGGCGGTGCGAGCGAAGGATTTCGGCTGGCTGTTTCTGTCGCAACATCTGCACGAGTGTCTGACCTTCGCCGTCGGCGTCATCTCGGTGCCAGCCGATTTGAACGCGGCGAAATTGCCGTTCCGCTATGACGACCGGGACGCATGGCTCAACGACAGCTACGCGACGCCGCTGATGGAGACGCCGGCGTTCTCGCATCCTTTTTTTGCGGTCATCGGGTTGATCGGCCTGGTCGTCTTGCTGAGACGAAGAAGGCCGGCCGATTTTGCCATGGCCGGGCTGTTGATCGCAGCGTTTCTTTACACGCTCAGCTATTTTTTCGTCTCGATCGCCTGCCAATACCGCTATCTCTACGCGCTCGATCTGTCCGCAATCGCATCCGCGTTCTATCTGATGGCAGATCTGCGGCCCCTCGAATGGCGCCGCCGTCGCGCGGCCGCTTCAACCTAAGCCATTCCAGCCTCGAAAAGGGCAGCCGGTGCGCGCTTCTTGCGGCCGGGGCGTTCCCACATCACCCCGGGATAACCTTTGAGCGGGGCAAGCGGCTCGCCGCGATAGGCCCATTCCGGTGCCTCCCCGATGTGCAGGTGATAACGCGGCTCGCGGCCGGTGCGCGTCTCGAAGATGGCGCACGGAATGTTCACCCATTTGGGCGAGCGTGCGCGCTCGTACGTGAGCGGCGTTCCGCATCTGCCGCAGAAGCTGCGTGTGCTGCCCGCGCCCTTGTCATCGAAGCGGCGGATGCTCTTGGCGCCTTTCACCACGCGGAAGCGGCTCTTCCAGCTGCCGACGTACGTTGCGTAGGCGCAGCCCTGCGCGCGACGGCTGGCTTCCGAATGATCGTGCCACGCCCAGAAGGCCGGATAATCGATCTCCAGCCGCACCGCGCCACACATACATCGCGCCACGGCCACGTTCCGTGACGCGTTTGCCGGGGCTTTCGCCGCCGCCGATTTGCGCGCGGAATGCTCTTTGCGAATTCCAACCATGTTCGCGCCCCATTCCTGCCGGTTGTGGTGTAAGACCGTAGCCTACTCTTCCGGGGAGAGAGACCTTTGCGCAATCATCGGGTGATCGTGGGGCGTGGCTTTCGCGTCGGCGGCTGGATGCTCGGCGTGCCGTCGCTTGCGGCGCTGCTGCTTGTGTGCACGAGCCTGCTCTTCTTGCGGCCAGTGCCGGACCGCTCGTCCTATCTGGACGTCGGGACATATGGGATTGCCGGACTCTTGGCGAACGGCGCGCGCGGTGTCGGCAAGCTGTTCGAATGGTTCGGCGGCATTGCAACTTGGATCGAGGAGGCGCTGGCGATCGGATTGCTGGCCGCCGTCCTGTTCGCGGTGATGTTGGTTTTCACGGGCAGGGGCATTGCGCGCCATTCGGCCCCGGCGCGGATCGTCGCGTTGGCGCAGTCGGCTGTCTTTCTCCTCTTCTGGCTGGTCGTGCTGTTGTCCCTGCCCCGTGGCGCGATGCTTGTGCCCGCGGCAGGTGTTGCCGTCTCGCTGTACGCCGTCTGGGTCCTCGGCTGGCGCTACGCGTAAGCCTGGTTCTCGTTTGGCCTCATCTCGCAGGTGGGCTCCAGAACGTCAGCTGGGAAAAGTGCTGCGCCACATAGTGACGAAACGCGCCGCACTCCCGTACTCCCGCGAGGCTCGGGTACGATTGGAACTTCGGCAGAGAGAATATATCGTGTTGCCGGATCCCCTTCATTGTAATCATCGATGCCTTCTCAGTCGAAAGTCTACCGCGTGATGATCGGCACGCCGTCCGATCTCGTAGACGAGCGACTAGCGGCGACCGACGCGATTAATGAGTGGAACGCACAACATGCGGAAGCTGAGAGGATCGTTTTGCTGCCGGTCAAATGGGAAACGCATGCTCTGCCCACATCCGGCGTTCGGCCCCAGGCGGCGATCAACGATCAACTTGTAGACCGTTGCGACATCCTCATTGGAATGTTCTGGACGAAGCTCGGTACCTCTACTGGTGTTGCGTCATCTGGAACTGTTGAGGAAATTGATCGTTTCGTCGCAGCTGGCAAGCCAGCGATGCTGTATTTTTCGCAACGGCGGATCCCCAAAATTAAGATGGATCTGAGCCAGGCGGCGAGGCTGAAGAAATTTAAGGCGGCAACCTACAAGAAGGCATTGGTCGGCTCGTTTGCTAACTCATCGGAGCTTAAGCGCGTTCTCCTCCGCGATCTCACCCGCCAGATTCGAGTACTTCAGCCTGGCAACCCTGCCCATCCAGGACGATTAGATCGCGCAAAGGAGATCACCGACCTGATAGCTCAGCACAAAATGCGGGGCATAACCCTCGATGAATTCAAGAGCTATGACGAATTGCTGAGAGTAAAGAACCGTACCAAAGCCGAGACTCACGACCCGGTGCAGCCCGGCCAAACCGGTCCAAACGGTCATCCGATTGGATACACCAAGGAGGGTGATAAAGTTGAATGGATTCCTTCAGATGAGACTGACGGCGAAGTTTGGCCGTTGATCCTCCGCCGCTCGGACAAGGCGATTTTGGCGGCCTATAAAGAATTCTGGGATAAGGTCTGGTGGAATAGACACCAGGTTTGGCTCTATCGGATCGAAACCGGGCAAGAGCAGCTATCTGAAGCCCAGAAGCCAATACTTGCGACCGCGCGGAAAGCGGCACGTCGCATTGAGCGCAAGTACGGTAAGAAGAACTTGGGATGGGATGAATTCGAATGGGGTCTACTTTCCGGTAAATTTTCTTCCTTGTCTTGGGTATTGGGCTCTGAATGGGAAGAGTCGCTCGATACCTAGGCCCGTGCGCATAGCTCTAGCCCAACAGGCCAAACGATTGCTCGTCCCTCAATGACTTATGCCCGCTTCAAAAACCCCTGCCACAGGGCCCGGAAGGCTTCGGAGCGGACCTTTGCAAAGCTGTAGCCCTTGGGAAAATTGCCGGAGAGTTCGAGCATCACCAGGCCATGCAGCGCCGCCCAGAAGACGTAGCCGACCAGTTCGGCGTCGCCTTCCAGTACGTCGGCCTCCACCAGCCGCTTGACGTGATAGCTCATGGTGGCGCGCGCGCGCTCGGCCGCCTCCTGTAACGCGGGGTCGCGCGCTTCGGCATCCCGCTGCCGCACCTGGAACATCAGCCGGTACGCCTCGGCATTGTGAAAGGCGAAATCCACATAGGCGTCGCCCGCCGCGCGGGAGCTCGCGATCGCATCCTTACCGCGCTTGACTGCGTTCTCCAGCGCCTGCGCGAAATCGTTGAAGGCGCGGGCGCGCACCGCGGCGAGAATATCCTCCTTGTCCTTGAAGTAGCGGTAGGGGGTCATCGGGCTCACGCCGAGGCGGGCCGCCACCTCGCGCAGCGTAAGGCCCTCCACGCCCTTCTCGGCGAAGATTTCCAGCGCCGCGTCGCACAATTTGTCGCGGAAATCCTCGATTTCAGAGGCACTTAGCTCACGGGGCATAAATTTTTTCGCTTCGCTCACGATTCGGGCTTGCCAAGCTTATGCTTACGATATAAATTTACAACATAAATCTTAGCGGAGGAACCCGGTGAACGCGCCCGTGACGATCAAGTCTGCCAATCCATATCTCTCCGGCAACTTCGCGCCGGTGCGCGAGGAGAGCGTGTTCGACAATTTGCCGATGACGGGCGAAATTCCGGCGGGCTTACGCGGTGCGCTGTACCGGAATGGTCCTAATCCGCAGTTCGAGCCCCACGACCCCGATCATCACTGGTTTTTCGGCGACGGCATGATCCACGGCTTCTTCGTCGGCGACGGCAAGGTGTCGTACCGCAACGCGTATGTGCGCACACCGAAATGGGAGCTGGAGCACGCGGCGGGCAAATCGCTGTTCGGCAATTTCGGCAATCCGATGACCAGCGATCCCAGCGCGATCGGCAGGGAAGGCGGCGTCGCCAACACCAACATCGTCTGGCATGCCGGCCGCCTGCTCGCGCTGGAGGAAGGCCATCAGCCGACCGAACTCGATCCAGTGACCTTGGGCACGCGCGGCTATGTGCCGTATGCGGGCCGCGCCAACCGCTTCACCGCGCACCCCAAGATCGATCCCGAAACCGGCGAGCTGGTGTTCTTCGGCTATTCGGTTGGCGACAGCGCGACCTTTTTCACCGACGAGATTGCGTATGGCGTGGTGAACCGCGACGGCAAGGTGACGCGGCTCGATATCATCAAGGCGCCGTACTGCAGCATGATCCACGACTTCTTCGTCACGAAGAACCATGTGGCGTTTCCGGTGCTGCCGCTCACGGGCAGCCTGCCGCGGGTCATGGGCGGCGGCCCGGCGTTTGCGTGGGAGCCGGAGAAAGGCTCGCACGTGGGCATGATGCGCCGCGATGCGGGCGTGGAGACCATCCGCTGGTTCACCACCGATCCGGTCTATGTGTTCCATCCCATGAACATGTGGGAAGATGGCGGCCGCATGGTCGCCGACGTGATGGAGTATGAGCAGGCGCCGCTGTTCCCGAACGCCGACGGCTCGCCCGGCAAACGCTGTTCGGCGAAGCTGGTGCGCTGGACCTTCGATCTGTCTGGCAACACCGACACGATCAAGCGCGAGCCGCTTGACGATCTGGCCGGCGAATTCCCGCGGCTGGACGAGCGCTTCGCAGGCCTGCCGTACCGCCACGGCTACTTCGCCGGCAACATGAAGGACGATGGCCGGATTCTGTTCGATTGCCTCGCGCACATCGATGTGAAAACGGGCAAGAAGTCCGTGTACGAATTCCCGCGCGGCGATGCGCCCGGCGAGCCGGTGTTCGTGCCGCGCACAGCCGATGCCGCGGAAGGCGATGGCTGGCTGCTGACGGTGGTGTATCGCGGCGCGGAAGACCGCAGCGATCTCGCCGTGTTCGACGCGGGCGACGTGGCGAAGGGCCCGATCGGGCTGGCGCACCTGCCCCGCCGCGTCCCCTTCGGCTTCCACGGCAACTGGCGCCCGGCCTGACATGCTGGATCTGCTGAAAGCGTTCCGGCCGCTGGCGGTCGACTTCCTGTCGACCATCGTATTCGTCGCGGTGTACGCGGTCACCGGCAACATCCGAGTCGGCATTGCCGCCGGCATCGTCATCGGCATCGGCCAGATCGCGTCGATCTTCTGGCGGGGGCGCCGCCCCGATCTGATGCAGTGGGCGAGCCTCGCGCTCGTCGCGGTGCTGGGCTCGGCTTCGCTGCTCACCCACGATCCGCGCTTTGCGATGCTGAAGCCCAGCGTCGGCGCCTTCGCCATCGCCTGCGTGATGCTGAAGCGCGGCTGGATGGCGCGCTATCTCCCGGCCATCGTGAAAGAGAATGTCGCGGCGGGAGTGTTGGTGGCGTGGGGTTATGTCTGGTCTGCTGCGATCTTCGCCCTCGCCTTTGCCAATCTGTTCGTGGCGCTCACGTTGGGACCGAAAATCTGGGCCTGGTACACCGCCATCGTGCCGATCTCGGTGCAGCTCGGCCTGTTTCTCGCCCAGTATGCGAGCCTGCGCTGGACGGTGAGACGCAACATCCACACGCCCATGTCTGCCGCACCGGCGGAATAAAGAAGCCGCAGCTTCACCTTCGTGCCGCCAAAGTCGATCGGCGCCGATGCTCGCGCGCAATTGCCGGGGTTCGCGCGCGGGCGTAGTCTGTCGACGGGCGCTGGAATCGGGCGTGGCGGAGGGGATTCATGAACCGGAGAATTCTGCTGATCGGCGGCGCGATCGCCGCCGTGGCGGTGGTCGTGCTTGGCGTGCTCTACTGGATGGGCGGCGGCGCGCCCTCCGGCGGCGGTTTCTTCGGACGGCTCTCCAGCGGTGTATCGAAGGTGGCCGGAACCGCCACTCCCCAGCAAATGGCGGAAGCGCCGGAGTTCGCCTTCCGCCGGCTGGAGATCGACACCACCAAACCGCAGCCCGAGGCCTGCCTCGTCTTCACCCGCGACCTCGATCAATCCGGCCGCACGCATTACGAGGACTATGTCGCTGTTGATCCCACGACCCGCACCGTGGTGCGCGCGCTGGATCGGCGCGTCTGTATTGCCGGGCTCAGCTTCAACAGCACCTACAACGTCACCCTGAAAAAGGGGCTGCCGGCGAAATCCGGCGAGAAGCTGACCGAAGCCGAGACCGTCGCGGTCGAATTGCGCGACAAGCCCTCGCTCGTCCGCTTCAGCGGCGGCATCGTGCTGCCGCGCGATAACGCCGAGGGTGTGCCGGTCACCACCGTCAATGTGGACAAGCTCAAGCTGAAGATTGTGCGGGTCGGCGACCGGCTGCTGTCGCAAGTCGAGACCGGCGTGGTCGATCAGACCAGCCTCTACAGCTACGACGCGACGCAGATTGAAAACAACCAGGGCCAGCTCGTGTGGTCGGGCGCGATGGACGTTCGCAACGTCAAAAACGACACGGTCACCACGCTCATCCCCATTCGCGATATCCTGAAAGGCAAGCCGCCCGGGGCGTATGTGCTCATCGCGCAGGACTGGGCGAAGGCCAATGCCAAAGGCAACGACGAGGAGTCCTCCGAATCCCTGGCCTCGCAATGGGTGATCGATTCCGACACGGCCATCACCACCTTCAAAGGCGCGGGCGGCCTCACCGTGTTTACGCGCTCCTACGCGACCGCCAGACCGCTCAGCGGCATCAAGCTCACGCTGGTGGCGCGCGACAACAATGTGGTGTCCACCCAGACGACCGATTCCAGCGGCCGGGCCGATTTCGGCGCCGGCTTCTTCAACGGCAAAGGCGGCGACGAACCCGTCGCGGTGATGGCGTACGGCAGCGACGGCGACTTCAGCTTCCTCGATCTGCGGCGCCCGGCCTTCGATCTCACGGACCGCGGAGTCGGCGGCCGCCTCACGCCGGGGCCGATCGATGCCTATCTCTATACGGAGCGCGGTGTGTACCGGCCGGGCGAAACCATTCGCGCCGTGGCCATGCTGCGCGACCGGGTTGGGACCGCGCTAACGGCGCCCCTGACGCTCGTCGCCAATCGCCCCGACGGCATGGAGGTTTCGCGCACGACGATTGCCGGCGCAGCCCTGGCGGCCGGCGCAGCGGCATGGTCGCTGCCGCTGCGCGACACCGCCCCACATGGCCGGTGGCAGATCGCCGCCTATGTGGACACTTCGAAGGACGCGCCGCCGGTCGGCCGGGTGCAGTTCGACGTCGCCGACTTCGTGCCGCAGCGCCTGAAAGTGACGCTGACGCCGATCACCAAGGTGCTGCACCCGAACTCCGACATCGGCGTGCGCGCGGAAAGCCGGTTCCTCTACGGCGCGCCGGCGTCGGGATTGTCCGGCGAAGGGACCGCCCGCGTCACCAAGGATGCGGCGCCCTATCCGGAATATTCGCACTACCAGTTCGGGCGAATGGACGATTCCTTCTCCGACGTCAGCATCGACCTGACGGTGCCTACCACCGACGAAACCGGTGCGACCGATGTCACCGGTTCCATCGGCGATCTGGCCGATACCACTTTGCCGCTGAAAGCGGTGGTGTCGGTCTCGATTCACGAGCCGGGCGGTCGCACCACGGACAAGACGCTCGACATTCCCGTTCGCACGCGCGATCTCGCCATTGGCATCCGGCCCGACTTCGATGGCGATTCCGTTTCGGAGAATGCGCCGGCCCGCTTCGAAATTCTCGCGTTGAACGGTGACGGCAAGCGCATTGCGCTCCCCGGCGCGACCTACAGCTGGGTTCGCGAGGTCACCACGTATCAATGGTACCAGACGGGTGGCGAATGGAAGTACCAGTCGGTCACCCGCGACCGGCTAATCACGTCCGGAACCGTCAACATCGGGGCGGGCTCGCCGGCGAAGTTGATGCAGGCCTTTCCCTGGGGCGACTACCGCCTCACCATTACCGATGTCAAATCGGGCGCCGCTTCCTCGTACCGCTTCTATTCGGGATGGGCGGCGAGCGCCGCGGGTGACCGGCCCGACCGCATTCCCGTGGCGGCCAATAAGCCGTCCTACAAGCCCGGCGAGACGGCGCACATCTCGATCAAACCGGCGTCCGACGGGCAGGCGCTGGTCGTGGTGGCGGGCGACAAGGTATTTTCTTCGCAGCTCATCGATGCCCCGGCGCGCGGCACCAGCGTCGACATTCCGGTTTCGGCGGACTGGGGTGCCGGCGCCTATGTGCTGGTGACGCACTATCGCGCGCTGAACGAGGCGACCGGGCGAGAGCCGGTGCGCGCCATCGGGCTCGCCTGGCTGCAGATCGACAATTCGGCGCGCACGCTCGCCGCCACCATCGGCGGCCCGGGCAAAATCACGCCCCGTCAGCGGCTGATTATTCCCGTGAGCGTCAAGGGCCTCGAAGGTGGCGAGAGCGCTTACCTGACGCTTGCGGCTGTCGACGAAGGAATCCTGCAGCTGACCGATTTCAAGTCGCCCGACCCAAACACGTTCTATTTCGGCAAGCGGCAGCTTGGCGTGGGCATGCACGACGACTATGGCCGTCTGATCAAACCGGAGAAGGCGCCGGTCGGCAGCTTACGCGAAGGCGGCGACAATTTCGGCGGTCGCCCGCTCGCGATTGTGCCGCAGCGGACGGTGGCGCTGTTCTCCGGCCTTGTGAAGCTGGGCGCCGGCGGCACCGCACAGGTGCCGCTCGACATCCCGGACTTCAACGGCGAATTGCGGCTGATGGCCGTCGCCTGGAGCGGCAACAAGATCGGCCATGCGGACAGGCCTCTCACGGTGCGCGATCCGGTGGTTGCCGAGCTGGTGCTGCCGCGCTTCCTGGCGCCCGGCGACAAGGCGCAAGCTGCGCTCAATCTCGACAACGTGGAGGGCGCGGCGGGGGCCTACACCGCGACAATCGCGGCCTCAGGGCCGGTTGCAACCGCCAGCGGCTCGCGCACTGTGCTGACCAAGTCGCTGGCCCGCGCGCAGCGCGTGCTCGTACCCGTCGAGCTGCAAGGCAAAGGGCTCGGTATCGCATCGATTTCCCTCAACCTCACCGGCCCGCATGGATTCAAGGTGAGCCGCGCGTGGCCCATCCAAGTGCGTGCGCCGCAACTCGATACCACACGCGAGGATGTAGCGGTGCTGGGCGCCGGACAAAGCTATTCCGCCAATCAGAAGCTTGTGGCCGGCCTCGTGCCGTCCACTGCGAGCGTGGCGATCAACGTCTCCGCCGCGCACGGTTACAGCGACGTGCCGGGCCTGCTGCGCTGGCTCGACAAATATCCGTTCGGCTGCATCGAGCAGACCACCAGCCGCGCCATGCCGCTGCTCTACTTCAACGACCTGGCGCCGCTCGCGGGGCTCCCGAAGGACCAAGGATTGCGCGACCGCATCCAGGAGGCGGTGGACAATGTTCTCGACATGCAGAACTTCGCCGGCAATTTCGGCATGTGGGGACCGGGCAACGACGCCGATCCGTGGATCAGCGTGTTCGCGCTCGACTTCCTCTATCAGGCGAAGGCGAAGGGCTATGTCGTTCCCAACGAGGCGCTGAAGCGCGGGACTGGCTGGCTGAAGCAGACCGCGACATCGGACTCGTTCGACGACCCGACGCGCGCCTATGCCTTCTATGTGCTGGCGCGCGCGGGCCAGGTGAATCTGTCCGACCTGCGCTACTTCAGCGACACGCGCGGCGGCGAGTGGAAGACCGCCATCGCCGCGGCGCTCACCGGGGCCGCGGCCGCGCAATCCGGCGACCGCAGCCGCGCCAACTACGCTTTCGGTCGGGCGCGAGAGATCCTGCTGGGCGCAGATCCGGCGGACTATCCGGATACGGATTACGGCTCCTACGTACGCGATCTCGCCGGCTCGACGGCGTTGGTGGCGGAGGGGAACGATGCGCAACTGGTGCCTGCACTGATGAAGCACACCGGCGACGTCGACATGCGGCTCAACGCCACCACCACGCAGGAAAAGGCTTGGATGCTGCGCGCCGCGTATGAACTCACGCGCGAGCGTACGCCGCTCACGATTGCTGTGAACGGCCAACCCGCCGTGCCGAAGGACGGTGCGGTGCGCCTCGCGCCCTCTTACGGGCTGCTGCAGCACCGGTTGGACATCGCCAACCGTGGCGACGCGAGCGTGTGGCGCGATGTATCGGTTCAGGGCACGCCGTCCATCCCGCTTGCGCCGGCCGCCGACGGCCTCACCCTCAAGAAGACGGTCTGGACCCTGAGCGGCCAGCCCGCCGATCTCGCGAACCTGCATCAGAACGATCGTGTGATGATCGTGCTCGAGGGCCAGATGGCGAACAATCTGTACCGCCAGATGGCGGCGCTCGACCTGCTGCCGGCGGGTCTGGAAATCGAAATGCCGATCGCCGGCGACGACGCGAAAGCCTATTCCTGGCTGTCGTCGCTCAGCGAGGTGACGGTCGAGGAAGCGCGCGACGATCGCTTTGTCGCCGCCTTCAACATCGGCTCGCAGGAGCAGGAGAAGCCCGACCCCAAGAAGCCGCCCCCGCCACCGCCCAGTTATCATCTGGCCTATATCGCGCGGGCGGTGACGCAGGGGAGTTTCGTCATGCCGGCGGGCGTCGTCCAGGACATGTATTCCCCCGCCGTGATTGCACGCACGGACATGGGCAAGGTGGTTGTCGGGCCGGAGAAGTGATTGTCTGGCCGGTTCACCCTCGCCCCCGCGAAGGCGGGGGAGAGGGCAGGGTGAGGGGGATATCGGAAGTCAGAATGCAGAAGTTAGAAACCAGAACTGATGCGAGCACAAAGCATTCCGATTTCCGCCTTCTGTCCTCTGTGTTCGGAAAACCCCCTCACCCCAACCCTCTCCCCCTAAAGGGGGCGAGGG
>DIZC01000107.1:5707-73584 GCA_002429315.1 Alphaproteobacteria bacterium UBA6038 | reverse complement strand
GCGGATGGGGTCGAAATCTTCACACGCTCGCCCAAAGGCTACGACAAACCGCCTTACGGCTGATCCGACGCATCGCGCCCGCTCACGGCGTCAACTTGAACACCGTGCCTTCACCGGCACCGGCAAAGGCGGTACCGAAGAGATTGCCGGAGCTGTCCATGACCAGATTTGTCAATGGCTCGTAGCCATCGGTGCAGGCACTTCCGCCTTGCGCGCAAAATGCATGTAGGACGTGAAGGTGCGACCCGCTCAGCTCAAAGGCCACCCCTCCGCCCATGCCATCCGGCTCCGCGTCGTGACCACCCCCGGCATAAGCCGTGCCAAACAAATTTCCGGAAGAATCCATGAGCAGACTGGCCGCAGGAAAGGCACCATCGCCGCAATCGTCTCTGCGACAAAACCTGTACAGCACCGTTTCTTGTGACGCCGTGCCGTTCGGGACCAACTTGAAGATCACACCGCACGTCGCCCCAACCGAGGCAGGATTGGTGCAGGCGCGTCCGCCCTGGCTTGTGGTTCCGTACAGATTGCCCGAAGCGTCTTGGATAAGCGCGGCCGCCGGTGCTCCCCCGTCCTTGCAGTTGGCCGCCGCGCAGAAATTGTAGAGCACCGTCTCGGTCCAAATATGGCCATCCGAGATCAGCTCGAAAGCGGTCCCTGCGCCGGAATCTCCATCGGAGAGGTGATTGGCCCCGCCTTCATTGGTTGTGCCGAAAAGATTTCCGGCAGGATCGACAAGCAGCCCGCCGCGCGGAAGAGCGCCGTCGGTACATGCCGCACCGCCTTGCGAGCAGAAATCGTAAAGCACCGTTTCGAACCAGCCCGGCTGGCCCGGTGTCAATTGAAAGACCGTACCCTTGTTCGCGCTCCCACCGACGAGGGTGATTCCGTAGAGCGGCGAGACGCCATCGTAAGCAACGCCCGTCTGCGCACCGGCGTGGGTCAGTCCACTGGACGGGCCGTTGCCATTCGTGCAACCGCTGCCTCCCTGCGAACAGAAATTGTAGAGCACCTGCAACGTCCAGACGCTCCGATCTGCATTGGGCGACAGTTCGAAAGCCACACCGAGGCCGTGTGCTCCACCACTTGGAGTTGTTCCGTACAGGTTTCCAGCTGTGTCCTCGATGAGGGGAGCAAACGGTTGTTTGCCGTCGCTGCAATCGTTGTGAGCGCAAAAGCCATAAAGTATTTTGAACTTCTTGCCCTGCACCAGCTCGAAAATAACGCCGTGACCGTGGTGGGGACCAGCCTCTTCGGCCACGCCATAAAGATTGCCCGATTGATCCAACAGCAGCCCGCCTGGGCCGACTCCGTCCTTGCAATTGTTCAGCGAACAAAAGGAATGAACGGTTTTGAATGTGTAGGCCGATGCGTTCGCCGAAAGCGCAAACGCAGCCGTCGCGGACATCGCCGCAATCGCGGTCCGGAGCAGGATCAGTGCTGGTGCTTGGAATCCGAAGCGCATAATGGCCCCCCGTTGATTTGTCGTAACGGACAGCTCTACCAGTATTTTCAGTTTGCGGATGCAAATTACAAGATGATTGTTAGGTATAATATCACTTTTGGCGTACTATTCTAAATGCTGCGAAACGCTGGCGAGGAGCATAACCAGCTCCTGGTTGATAGCGGTGCGCCGTTTCCGGTGTCGGCTACGCCGGGAGCTGAGATGGCGTCAGGGCCGCGGGTCTGGTTTGATGGGTCAACGACGGCTGGACGGCGGTGACGCGCGACCGTTCGCTGTCGGCGCAATTCGAACACAGCGTCGGCGTGACGGCGGATGGGGTCGAAATCTTCACGCGCTCGCCCAAAGGCTACGACCACCCGCCTTATTTCTAGACTGCGAGTGGCGCTAGGACCCCAGGTAGTTAGCGCCAGGACCGCATGAGCGCATTGAACGCCTTCTCGTGGCTCTCTCGCCATCGTGGAAATCGATGGCTCGAACCCGCGGTTGGCTGTGTGTGCTACGTCATACTGAGTGCATCGGCCTGGACGCGATTGGTTCGGGCCAGCCATCCATTCAGAAATTTCTTCAGTCGCGGATTTTCGCTTGCGAGGTTGCTGTAGTTTGCGGTGCGGAAGCCTGACATTTTAACGATTACATCTTTGGGATTTGCCGACCTCAGAGCGGTCAGCGTGATCACGCCAATGTGCCCGTCCGCCGCAACGTCGAGTGCTTGCTGCAGCCATCTCGCCGCGCGGCCGGGACCACTCAACACCGAGATGTCGAAGAACACGTAATCGACGCCATCCGGAAATTGCGGGCACCACGGCTGCCAATACGAAATGTCGTAAATGTCGATGACAGCTGACTGTGGGGCGGACCAGACGTCGCTGGGGAGATCCGGATGGTTCGCTCGATAGGCGTCATACTCTCTCTGTGTGATGCCGCGTGAAGTGCGTCCACCCGGGTCATCGATATCATCGACGTTCCCACCCTCACTGACCAGGACAAGTTGGACACATTTTTGAAAATTGGCCGCGGTCATCTCGCTTTCCTCCACAGTGGTGACTAGTATAGCTGCCCGAATTGTTGGATTTTCGCGATCCTGCCGAGCCTACACACTTCCGATCAGAAGCGCGAGTCCTTGCTTTCGTTTGAGTAAACTGGAGAAAAGCGAGTCTCTCTTCCCTTGACCATCATTCTGTGGCGTCCAGCAGCGAAATGGGCAAAATGGATGCGAGGGAATTGGCCCAGAGCGACCGTGCCAAGAAATCTGCGTTCGAAGAATGGGGCGGGGCTTTTTGTTGCCGAGGTGTCGCCTCAGTTTGGATCGGCCGCGCCCTCGGTCGAGGCCGAGCCGCACTATCTCGGCCATCGCGACCGGCTGCGCGAGCGGTTCCTTTCCGCCGGCGCCGGTGCCCTGCCCGATTACGAGCTGCTGGAACTGGCGCTCTATGCCGCGCTTCCGCGGCGCGACACCAAGCCGTTGGCGAAGACACTGCTCGCCCGGTTCGGCAGCTTCGCCGATGTGATTGCCGCGCCGCGCGAGCGCCTGCTGGAGATGGACGGCGTCGGCGAGAGCGTGGTCACGCAGTTGAAGGTGATCGAGGCCGCGGCCCTGCGCCTGTCCAAAACCAAAGTCCTTGGGCGGCCGGCGCTCAGCTCGTGGGCCGCGCTGCTCGACTACTGCGCCGCCGCCATGGCGCGCAACAGCCACGAGGAATTCCGCATCCTGTTCCTCGACCGCAAGAACGCGCTGATCGCCGACGAGGTGCAGGGCCAGGGCACCGTCGATCATACGCCGGTTTATCCGCGCGAGATCGTCAAGCGGGCGCTTGAGCTGTCGGCCTCCGCCATCATCCTGGTGCACAATCATCCCTCCGGCGACCCCACGCCGTCGCGCGCCGATATCGAGATGACGCGGGAGATCGTGGCGGCCGCCAAGAGCCTGCGCATCGCCGTGCACGATCACATCGTCGTCGGCCGCGGCGGCACCGCCAGCTTCAAGGCCTTGGGGCTGATGTAGCCTGCCGTCAGCGCGGCAAGAGATCGGTGCGGCTTCGTGCCAGGCCGGACGGCGCCACAGCGGCTGCGGTCGCCGCGTTGTAGAGCGAAGCGTCGAGATCGTTGAACGCGGAATCGCTCACCGTCGGCGCGAAATCGGCCATATAGCGCACATTCTCCTGCAGCACCGTGAAATAGGCGCCAAAGCTCGTCTGTGGGTCGGACCACGCGAAGCTGCCGGCGTGCCAGAAATTGTAGCCGGTGCCGGCCTGCCGCATGAGCGTGCCGAGGCTGTAATAGGCGCCCCCGCCGAGACTGAACTGCGGCCACTGTGCCGGAGCGATCGACAGCAGATGCATGCTCGGCAGGAAGTACTCCAGAAAGCGGGTGTAATCGTTCGCCGAGATCTTCCAGCCGCCGAACGAGGCCAGCACCCGCCATGACGGATTGAGCACCGCGTCGGTTACGCCGACCGGCGCCAGCACGGAATTCTTGCAGTGGTTTTCGTAGGCCCCGGTCTTGGTTTCGATGATCAGCCCGAGCAGGGCGTAGTTCATGTTGTTGTAGTAGTAGCTTGAACCCGGCGTTGCGCCGAGATTCTGCGAAAACGTGATCGTCGCCTGCTTGTCGAGATTGGTCTTGTTGTGCGGCAGCTGCTCGATGGCACCGCCTTGATCGCCCTGCGACGGATCGTAGGTGATGCCGCTCGAATGGGTAAGCAATTGGGCAACCGTGATCGTCTTTGCGCGCGCGTCCACCGGCGGATGCTTGTGGAAGTACGAGCCGAGCAGGTTCTTCAGTTGCGTTTGGAAGGTGAACTGACCGGCTTCCACCAGCTGCGCGATGCACACCGCGGTAATCGCCTTCGATTCGCTCGCCACCGGCTCGATCTTGTTGGCGCCGTAGGTGCCGAGGCCGGAAGCGCCGAGCAAGGTCGTGCCGTTCATGATCGAGATGCTGCCGTTCGGCACGCCCCAGCGCGACGCCCAGTCCTTGAACGCGGTGACGATCCGCTGCGCCTGCGCGTTCGGCGGCTTCGGCCGGGCCGTTGCGGCCGGCGGAAGAACCACAAGTGCGAGCAGTCCGGCGCAAAGCCCGGCGCTCGAAACCATGCGACGATGCAACATGGGGGCCCCTCGGTTACTACGGCAAGTATGTATCGCGCCGCGCCCGCGGCGTCCACTCGCTTGCCGACGCCGCGCGGCTTTGACAGACATCCGAATCGACGGGACAAGCGGACGCCTGATGCGATGGACGCGAGCGGTGGGTGTGCGGTCGATCTGGACAGCAGCGTTGATCGGCCTCGCCTCGTTTCCATGCGGCGCGGCGGCGGAGGAGCGCGGCGAGCAGGTGGTCGTCACCGCCACGCGCGCGCCGGAGGCCATCGACGAAGTCCCGGCCGATATCTCCCTCGTTTCGGGAGAAGAGCTGACCTTGCGCGACGCCACCGACCTGCGCGGCGCGCTCAGCCTGGTTCCCGGCGTCGAGGCGCCGGCCGGCGGCGATGCCGGACCGTCCAGCGCCGTGCCGTCGTTCTGGGGCCTGCACGAGTTCGATGCCTTCCTGCTGGTGGTGGACGGCGTGCCGTGGGGCGGCGCCTTCAACCCCGCCATCTCCACCCTCGACCTCAGCGACGTGCAGCGCATCGAGGTGCTGAAAGGCGCCGCCCCGGTGATGTACGGCGCAACCTCCTTCGTGGGCGTGGTCCAGGTGCTGCACTATCCGGCCGGCGAAGCGAGCGATTGGGCCGAAGCCGCCTACGGCAGCTACGATTCCTATCGCGGCTCCGCGGCGTTCGTTCTGCCGGGGAGCGAGAGCTACGCGCATTCGCTCGCCGTCGCCGACGACAGCGTCGGTTTCGCCGACCGGCGGGAGGAAGTCCGCGACGGCAAGCTGCTCTACCGCGGCGCCTTACAGACGGGGCGCGGCACGTTGCGGCTCGATGCCGATGTGACGCTGGTGGACGACGTGCCGCCGAGCCCGGTCGTGCGCGTCGGAACGCGCCTTAACGGGATCACCCCGCGCAACGCCAACTACAATCCCGCCGACGCGACAATCGGCGAACGGCGCTATCATCTGGCGCTGGGCTACACCCAGCCCACGCCGCTCGGCGTTTGGGACACCACCGCGTCCTTCGCCCATTCCGACATCCGCGACATTCGCGGTTTCCTGCGTCCGGATCTCGTCGATGACGGCACGCCCAACGCGGATTCACAAAACCAGCGCCGCGGCATCGACGACGGTTACTTCGATACCCATGTCGCGGCCGAGATCGGCGCCGGCGCTACGCTGGTTGTGGGAGCCGACGCGCTTTACGGCATGGGGCATCAGACGAGCCGCAACGGCGAATATTACGCGCCGCTCGACGGGCTTACGCTTCCGCCGTCCACCGCGCGCCTCCACGTCGACGAGATCAACACTATCGCCGACCGCCGCCTGTTCATCGGCGAATACGCGCAAGCCGACTGGAAGCCGGACGACCGCTGGGACGTCATCGCCGGTCTGCGGCTCAACGAGACGGGCGAGCGCAAGACATCCGCGCGCCTCGACGAATTCGACTCCGCGTTCGATGAATCCGCGCACGCGCAGCAGGCCGTCGTGCGCCTCTCAGGAACCATCGGCGCCAGCTATCGCGCCTGGAGCAGCGCCGCGGACGAAGCCGTGCTCTATGCCGACTATCGCAACGCCTTCAAACCGGCAGCCATCGATTTCGGGCCGGACTACACGCCGGACGTGCTTCAGCCGGAGACGGCGCAAATCTACGAGGCGGGCCTCAAAGGCGCGCTCGCCGGTGGACGCCTGTTCTATCGGGCCGAGCTGTTCCTGGAGAATTTTGCCGAACTGGTCGTGCCCAATCCCCTCACCGGCGGATTGGAGAATGCCGCCAGGGAACGCCTGAAAGGCGCCGAGCTCGAATTGCGCTACGAACTCGCGCCGGATCTCGCGCTGGCCGGCAACCTCGCCTATCACGATGCGCGATTTGTGCGCTTCGTCACGGTGGACGAGTCCGGCAATCCTGTGAACGCCGCCGGAAACCAGCTGATCCTATCGCCGCACGTGTTGGCTTCCGGCGGGCTGCTGTACGCGCCGCCGCACGGCCTGCGCGCAAGCGTGGTCGCGGCCTATGTCGGCCGCCGCTGGCTCGACGAGGCGAACACCGCGCCGGCCCGTGCTTACGCCACACTGGATGCCACATTCGGATATCGGCTCGGCCGCTACGAGCTGTCGCTCGAAGGTGAAAATCTCACCGACCGGCGCGAGCCGGTTTCGGCCAGCGAGTTCGGCAGCCAGTCCTTCTATTTGCTGCCCGCCCGCAGCGTGTGGCTGAAGCTGGGCGCCGCGCTCTGAGCACACTCTTTCGTGCCTGCGCCCGCGGTGCTAGAAAAGACGTCACGCTCGGCAGCCCGATGAAAGAGATCGCGGCGATCGGTACTCGGCCTCGTGCGTCAACCAAAGAACAGCAGATTGGCGCAAAGCCTCTTTCTTTGCAGAGGACCTCTCCATGTCCGACGAAAAGCCATATCCATCGAGCGCCATACGGCAGCACCTGGAGGCGCTTTCGCGCTGGGAAAATGAGGGCGGCGCAGGGCCCCACGGGTCCCCAAGGGAATTCCTGGGGCTCGACCTCTCCGAGATTCCGCCGCTAACGAACGCCGAGTTGGTGCTGCTGCGCGTTCGCGTCATTGCGCTTGAGAACTTACTGATCATGTTGCTGGCGGAAGGTCCTGACCGGCGACTGGAGCTTGCTCGTGAAATGGCGGCCTACATCTCTCCCAGACCGGGGTTTACTCACCATCCGCTGACCATTCAGGCGGCGGCGCATATGAACGATCTCGTCGAGCGGGCCGTTCACTATCGTAGTGTCACGCCCCCATGAGAAGCGAAGACCGTTCCGGCCGTGATTTTGAAGGCCCGGTTGAGGTTCAATCCAATTCTGAATACCACGAAGCCGATGGCTGAACGATTCAAGATCGGCGATCGCGTCAGCTGGAACTCGGAGGCCGGGCGCGTCAGCGGCACGATTATCCGCGTGCATACGCGCGATTTCGACTACAAGGGCCACACGCATCGCGCGACTCCCGAGTCGCCGCAGTACGAGATCAAGAGCAGCAAGACGGATCACATCGCAGCGCATAAGGGCTCGGCGCTGACCAGGTTGGGCGACTGACAAATCGTAGAGGACGACCGGGGAGAGAGCTGCCGATGAGCGAGAGCCCTGCAAAGCCCGCGATGACCGAACCTCTGGAAGCGGCGCTCACCGGCGCGGACGATCGCCTTCGCCTGAACCATTGGCTGCCGCCTCAAACGGGAATAGCGCCGCGCATCCGCATTGGCGGGCGCTGGATCAGCGTGCTGTGGGCGTTGCCGTTGGGCACCGTGGCCCTTATCGTCCTGATTGCCGTCGCCCAAAGCCTTCGGGAGCTTCCCAGCGTGACGGCATTCATAAAACACCACCCGGGGATTTCGCAGGCCGCTCCTTCTGTCGATTCCGGCTTCCCCGTGTGGCTGCAAATTCAGCATTTCGCGAACATGTTTTTCATGCTGTTCATCATCCGAGCTGGCATACAGATATTGGCCGATCACCCGAGGCTCTATTGGAAGCGGGACTGCACGCCTGGAATCGACTGGTTCCGCTTCCAGAAGCCGATCCCCGAGGGACGAGTGTGGACATCCAAGGACGATTCCGTAACCGTCCCGGCTTGGCTCGGGCTTCCGGGTGTCCGTCACTCAGTGGGCCTCGCCCGGTGGTGGCATTTTTCGGTCAACCTGCTCTGGGTTGTGAACGGCGTTCTCTTCTACGTGCTGTTGTTCTCCACCGAGCAGTGGCGTCGGCTCGTGCCAGTCACCTGGGATGTCTTTCCGGCGGCGCTCTCCACGGCCATCCAGTATGCCTCGCTGAACTTCCCCGTCGACCATAGCTGGACCCGCTACAACGGCCTGCAACAGCTCAGCTATTTCGTCACCGTATTTGTCGCCGCGCCGGTCTCGATCGTCACCGGCCTGATGCAGAGTCCCGCGATCTCCAACAAGCTGGGCTGGTTCGGGAGAACCTTCAACCGGCAGGCGATGCGGTCGGTCCATTTCCTCGCCTTCACCTGGTTTGTGCTGTTCATCCTGATGCACGGCATCATGGTGTTCGTCACCGGGCTAAGGCAAAACACCAACCACATGTTCGGCGGCGTCGACGATCCCTCGTGGAGAGGATTTCCGTTGTTCGCGTTGGCCATGGCCGTGCTGATCGCGGCCTGGCTAGTCGCGTCGCCCTTCACGATCAGGCACGCGCGGCTGGTGCAGCGCACGGGCGGCTTCATGGTCGATTGGCTCAAGGGCTTGGCCGAGCGGTGGGACGTTCACGCGCAGCTGACCGAGAAGGACATCTCCCCCTTCTTCTGGCCGAACGGCACCATGCCGGCTTCCAAGGCGTTCGACGACTTGGTCGCGGGCGGGTTCGTCAATTACAGACTCCGGATCAGCGGCCTCGTTGAGGCGCCGCAGGAATTCTCGCTCGCCGACCTCAAGGCCATGCCGAAGCAGGAGCAGATCACCACCCATTTCTGTATCCAGGGATGGTCCGGTGTCGCCAAATGGGGCGGAGTTCCCATGCGCCACATCCTCGAGCTGGTGCGGCCGCCGCCCGAGGCTCGCTATGCGGTCTTCTACTCGCTGGCGGATGGCTCGGATGGCGGCCGCTACTACGACGTCCATGAGTTGCGCAACATGGGCCACGAGCTCACCATTCTTGCCTACGAAATGAACGGCGCTCCGCTCAGCGTTCTTCATGGCGCGCCACTCAGGCTGCGCTGCGAAAACGAGCTCGGCTTCAAGATGGTCAAGTGGATCGCGGCGATCGAGTTCGTCCGTGATTTCGGCCACCTTGGCGCAGGCCACGGCGGCTACAACGAGGACCACGAATTCTACGGCTACCGAATGCCGATCTGAGGGAGGACGCCGATGCGCTAAACGTGCCGGATCTACTCTGGAGGGTTTTACAGGAATCGCATCGAGGATAAAAGTGGTACATGATTCCCCGCTATGCCCGGCCTGAGATGGCGGCGATCTGGTCGCCGGAAGAGAAGTACCGCATCTGGTTCGAAATCGAGGCGCATGCGGCCGACGCGCTGGCGGACATCGGCATCATTCCGAAATCCGCCGCGCGTGCTGTGTGGGAGAAGGGCGGCAAGGCGACGTTCGATATCGCCCGCATCGACGAGATCGAGCGCGAGGTGAAGCATGACGTGATCGCCTTCCTCACGCATTTGTCCGAGATCGTCGGGCCCGAAGCCCGCTTTGTGCACCAGGGCATGACCTCCTCGGACGTGCTGGATACGTGCCTGTCCGTGCAGCTGAAGCGCGCCGCCGACATTCTCATCGCCGATGTCGATCTCTTGCTGGCTGCGCTTAAGCGCCGCGCGCTGGAGCACAAGAACACCGTCACCATCGGCCGCAGTCACGGCATTCACGCCGAACCCACGACCTTCGGCGTGAAGCTCGCAAGCTTCTACGCCGAGTTCGAGCGGGCGAAGCGGCGCCTTATCGCGGCGCGGGAGGAGATTTCCGTCTGCGCCATTTCCGGCGCGGTCGGCACCTTCGCCAACATCGATCCGCGGGTGGAAGCCCATGTCGCCACGAAACTGGGGCTGAAGACGGAAGCGGTTTCGACCCAGGTCATCCCGCGCGACCGCCACGCCGCCTATTTCGCCGCGCTCGGGGTGACCGCCAGCTCGGTCGAGCGGCTCGCCACCGAAATCCGCCACCTTCAGCGTACCGAAGTGCTCGAAGCGGAGGAGTTCTTCTCGGAAGGCCAGAAAGGCTCCTCCGCCATGCCGCACAAGCGCAATCCCGTGCTCACGGAAAACCTCACCGGCCTCGCGCGCATGGTGCGCGCCTATGTGACGCCGGCGCTGGAAGACGTGGCGCTGTGGCACGAGCGGGACATCTCGCATTCCTCGGTCGAGCGCTACATCGGCCCGGATGCCACCGTCACCCTCGACTTCGCGCTCGCCCGCGCCGCCAGCGTGGTGGACGGGCTGATCGTCTATCCGGAGCGCATGCAGGAAAACCTTGAGCGCACGCGCGGACTGGTGCACAGCCAGCGCGTGCTGCTCGCGCTGACGCAGTCCGGCGTAGGGCGCGAGGAGGCGTATCGTCTGGTCCAGCGCAACGCGATGCGCGCCTGGAATGGCGAGGGCGATCTGTTGTCGCTGTTGAAGGCGGACAAGGACGTGACCCGCGCGCTTCCGCCTGCCGAGCTCGCGCAGCTGTTCGACCTCGGCTACCACCTGAAGCACGTGGACACCATCTTCGCCCGCGTCTTCGGCGAAGGCGACGTGACGCTGTAGGCCTCGCCATCCGATCAAATCAGAAAAAGACGTTTGCAAATGGCTGAAGCCCGACCACGCCGCGCCTTCGATCCGCGCCTGCTCGAAGGATCGATCGTCCGCTCGCTGTTCCTGCTGGCGATCCCGATCACCGGCGCCAACATCCTGCAGGTCGCCTACCAGATCGTCGACGCCTTCTGGGTGGGCCGGCTCGGCGCCGCCGCGGTGGCGGCCGTTTCCATCAGCATGCCGGTGATGTTCGTGCTGGTAGCAGCGGGCATGGGCTTCGCCATCGCGGGCACGACGCTGATCGCGCAATACACCGGCGCACGCGACCACAAGATGGTGGATCACGTCGCGGCGCAAACGCTGCTGGCGATTCTGATCGTCTCCACCGTTCTCGGCGCGCTTGGGTACGCGCTGGTGCCGTGGATATTGCACCTGTTGGGCGTGGCGCCCAACGTCTACGCGAACGGCGTCGCCTTTATGCGGGTCATCTTCATCTCGCTGCCGTTCCTCTTTCTCTATGCCATGGTGCAGGCGCTGCTGCGCGGCGTGGGCGAGGTGAAAGCGCCGCTCCTCATCGTCGCCTGTATGGTGCTGGTGAACTTCACCCTCGATCCCATCCTCATCTTTGGGAAGTTCGGCGCCCCGGCCTTAGGCGTGATGGGAGCCGCGATTGCCACGCTCATTGCGCAGTTGCTGGCGTCGGTCGTTTCCATGCGTCTGCTGTTCGGCGGCCGCTATGGCATTCATGTGCATTGGCGCGACTTCATTCCGGACTTTGCCTTCGTCAGGCGGGCGTTCCTCCTGGGCTATCCGGCCTCTATCGAGCAATCGGCGCGCGGCCTCGGCATGACGGCGATGATCTTTCTCGTCTCCGGTTTCGGCACGGTGGCGACCGCGAGTTTCGGCGTCAACACCAACATCTTCAACGTCGCGGTGATTCCGGCCATGGGCCTGGCACTCGCCACGTCGACCTTGGTGGGACAGAACATCGGCGCGGACAATATCGCGCGCGCGGAGAAGACCGCGCATATCTCCGCCGCGCTGACATTCCTCGTGCTCACGGCGTTCGGCGGGCTGTGCGTGATCTTCGCGCCGGCGATCGTGGCCTTCTTCGTGCCGCACGATGGCGCCGTCATCGCGGAAGGCGCCCGCATCATCCGGATTTCGGCATGGGCCAGCGGATTCGTTGGTCTGCAGTTCGCGCTGCCGGCGGTCTTGCGCGCGGCGGGTGAGATGATTCCGGCCATGACCATCGGCCTCGTTTCGCAATGGCTGCTGCAGCTGCCGCTGGCTTACATCCTTTCGCGCCCTTCACTGCTGGGCGAAGACGGCTTGTGGTGGTCGATACCCGCGACGAATGTCTGCGCCGCCATCATGGCCGGCGCGTGGTTCCTCAAAGGCGGCTGGAAGAAGCGCCGCCTGATCCCGCAAACGCCAATGCAAATTCAGCAGGAAGAGGTCGAAGAACAGGCGCAAATGTAACGTCGCCCGGTTGCAGTACGGAGCAGGTGTACCGGATTGCCTGTGCCGCAGAGGCGGGTTCAGGCTATAGTGAGCGTGCAGGAGAGCGAACGATGGGCGTTGTTATTTCAAAGTGGCGGCGATGGTGCCGCCCGGCGGTTGCGGTTGGGTGCCTGCTGGCGCTGTCGGGCTGTTTCGATCTCACGCAGAAGCTGTCGATCGGCCGCGGCGGCGGCGGCCGCTATGAAACCGCCATCGCCGCGAACGGCCTTCTGGGCGAGGCGCTGAAGGACAACAAGTCCGCCATCGCGCTCAAGCAGAACCGGGCGACGACCCGCACCGTCGTCAGGGACGGCAAGGTTACCCAAACCGCCATCATCGATTTCAAGTCGGTCGCCGACCTGCGGCTGTCCGACGAATCGGTAAGCCTGACCAACCATGGCGCAAGCTGGTTGGGGCTCGGTCCGAGCCACGTCACCTTCCGGCGCACCTTCCTGGTGGATCGTGCGCGGCGGCAGAACGCGCCGCGCGCGGCGGAGGGCGACAAGTTCGGCGGCGAGCTGGCGCAGACCATGTTCGGCGATCACGTGTATGCGTTCAGCGTTTCGGTGCCGGGCTCCGTCGAACGCGCCAACGACCTGCACGTCGGGCGCAGCACGATCAGGCCGCAAATCCGATCCGACGGCCTGAGCGCGACCACCGTCACCTGGCGCATGCCGCTTTACGCCCTGCTGCAGGCGAAGCTGCTCACCTTCGAGGTAGACTTCTCCGCCTATGGCCTGTTCCCCGACGCGCAATCGCTGCCGGAATAATGGTCCTAACCCGCTTTCGCTTGACTGCTCCTTTTCCGTAGTGCAAAATGCACTACGGAAGGAGGGTCACTTCATGGCAGGTGCTGTTCGCAAGAAAAAGGTTTACCCGCTGTCGATGCGATTGCCCGAAGCGGATATTGCGATTATCGACCGCGCCGCGCGAAAGCGCGGACGCTCGCGGACGGACTTCGTGCGCGAAGCCGCCGTACGGGCCGCGGAAGAGGTCGTGATGGAGAACACGGTCATTCGGATGAGCCCGGAAGGCTTCAAACATTTTCTGGACGTGATCTCGGCCCCTCCGGCGCCGATCCCGGAAATGGTTGACGTCTTCAGGCGCAAGGCCCCTTGGGAAGAGTAATCCGTGATTTCCGGCCCGGAGCCGCTCAGCGCGACGCACAGCCTTCTTAAGTTTTCTTGTGGCGAACCGGCACTTGACTTCTGGCTCAGGACGCACGCACTCGCCAATCAAGAAGGCGGCTTCACCGTTGTCATGGTGGTGCACGAGAATCGCAGGGTAATCGCCTACTATGGCGTCGCCCCGACTGCCGTGGAGCGGCACCTGGTGCCCCGCGCCATTCGAACTGGAAGAGCTCCAGATCCGGTACCCTGCATCCTGCTCGGCCAATTTGCGGTGGACCGGGAATGGTCTGGAAAGGGGATCGGTGGCGGCTTGTTCCGGCACGCGATGAGGCGCTGCATCGAAGGTGCCAGACTCGTTGGCGGGCGTGCCGTAGTGGTGAACGCGGTAAGTGTGGAAGCTGCGAATTATTGGAAACGTCGTGGCTTTGTGCCTTCGAAAGACCAACCGTTGATGCTGCTCCAATCGGTCGCCAGGATAGCCTCCTCGCTGTCCGAGGCTGAGGACGGCTGATCTATCGTGGCAACGCGAATGCCACCACCGTATCGCCGCGTTTGGTGTCGAGCTTGGAATGGCCGCCGGCGGCGATGATCACGTACTGCCGCCCTTTCCACACGTAGGTCATCGGCGTGGCCTGTCCGCCCGCGGGAAGGCGGCCGCGCCAGAGCTCCCCGCCGGTCTTCGCATCGAAGGCGCGCAGGTAATCGTCCATCGCCGCGCCGATGAACACGACCCCGCCCGCGGTCGCGATCGGCCCGCCGAGATTGGGCGTGCCGGTTTTGCCGAGAATGTATTCGCTGAACGGCGCCATGTCTTCGGTGGTGCCCAGCGGCACGCGCCATTTTACATGCCCGCTGTGCATGTCGATGGCGTAGAGCAGCCCCCATGGCGGCGGGTTGCACGGCAGGCCCCATGGCGAGAGCACCGCCTCACGCATCATGCCGAACGGCGCGCCGGTGTTGGGCGACACCTCCTTCTCGAAGAATTTCTCGCGCACGCCGGCGAACTGCTTCTGCGGAATCAGCGTCACGAGATGCATGACGTTCGACACGTTCACGTACACCGTGTCGCGCGCCGCATCGAAGGCGAGCCCGCCCCAGTTGGTGCCCCCGCCGGTGAAGGGATAGAGGATCGTGCCCTGCAGGCTCGGCGGCGTGTAGAGCCCGTCGTGGCGCGAACGCGCGATCACGTCGCGGCATTTGCCGCGGTCCCAGAAGGTGAAGCCGAAGGCGTCCTCCGCCTTGATCGTCGTGTTCGACAATGGCTTGGGCGCGATGGGGAAGGGTTGGGTCGGCCACACCACTTCGCCCGGCGCGCCGTGCTGCGGCACCTTGCGTTCGACCACCGGAATGAGCGGCTGGCCGATATCGCGCCGGATCGTGAACAGCAACCCCTGCTTGGTCGGCTGCAGCACGGCCGGCGCGGTTTTGCCGTTGTATGTTACGGTACCGAGTGTCGGCTGCGCCGGGATGTCGTAATCCCACAGATCGTGGTGCGTGGTCTGGAACGACCACGCCACCGTGCCGTCCGCGATGTGCAGCGCCACAACGGAGTTGGCGTATTTGCCGTCGCCTTTGCGCAGGCCGCCCCAGAAATCCGGGCTTGAACTGGACACCGGCAGGAACACGAGGCCTGCTCTCTCGTCCACGCTCATCGGCGCCCACACATTGGCGGCGCCGGCGCGGAACGGCGGCTTCTGGCCCTTGAGCGGATCGAAGCTCCAGCGCTGCGCGCCGGTCACCGCATCGTAGGCGTAAACCGTGCCGCGCAGCTCATCGACCTTCTGGTTGTCGTCGATCGCGGAGCCGACAATCGCCAGCCCGTGCGTGACAACCGGGGGCGAAGTCGTGTGATTGCGGCCGAAGCGCTTGCCTTCAACCTGCGGCCCTTCGCCGATCGTCACCGTGCCGCCCTTGCCGAAACCTGCGCACGGCTTGCCGGTCGCGGCATCCAGCGCGATCAGGCGCCGGTCGGCGGTGTTGAGATAGATGCGCGCGGCGCAGGCGCCCTTCGCATTCGGCGCGCGCCAGAACGCCACGCCACGGCAGATGAAATCGTTCGGGTAACGCATGGCGGCGTTGAGCTTCGGATCGAAGCGCCACAGCGGCTTGCCCGTCCCGGGATCAAGCGCCGCCACCTCGTTGAATGGCGAACAGACATAGAGCCGGCCTTCCGCGAGGATCGGCGTGTCCTCGAATGAGGCGCGCTTGATGGCCTCGCCCTTGGTTTTCAGATCGCCGGTCGAATAGGTCCACGCCACTCCCAAGTCGCGCACATTGGCGGGCGTGATCTGCCTCGCAGCTGAATAGCGCTGCCCGGCCTGGTCACCGCCGTAATACATCCAGCCCGGCTCCGCGGCGTCTGCCGTGCCGCAGGCCAGCAGCACCAACAGAAAAGCGAGTTTGCTTCTCATGTTTTTGTAAATCCGTCCGCGCTCCAGTTTTCGCTGCCCACGCCGTGATGCACGAAGAACAGCCCGCCGGGATCGTACGTCTCTTTCACGGCGCGCAGCTTGGCATAGTTCTGCCCCCAGAAAGCCTGCTGCCAGCGCGCATTGAAGTAATTGCTCTCCGAAACATACGAGCCCGCGTTCGGCGCGATCTTGCGCAGCTCTGCCGTCGCAAGATCGATCATCTGCGCATCCTTTCGCGCCGTGCTCTCCTTGACGGCGGCCCCGGGCATGTCGGGATAAGCCGGCCCTTCGCCATCTGCGATGATGGCGAGCACGAACGCATCGGTCACCGCCGGGTTGGTGGCGGTATCCTTCGCCGCGGCAATCGCCGGCGCCGGCGCCCCCGCCAATCCTTTGTTGAAGTGAAGTCCCACCTCCTTGTAGCGGCTGGCCGCGAACAGCGCGTCCACGAACCGTTGCTGCTGCGCCGGTTGGAGCAGCGATGCCGGCAGCCACAGCGAATCGTAGCCGTGCAGGAAGGCTCCCACCTGATCCTGGTCGCCCTGGCACCAGCCATGATCTTCCGGCGCGCCGGACCGTGTGTCGCGGTTCATTGAATCGTTGCCGATGACATCCCACCAGTGCCGTGAATCGCCGGCACCTGCGCGCAATTTGTCGACGACGGAATAGTCCTTCGGCGCGGCGTTCACCCAATCGAAGAAGGGCTGCCACACGGCTTTCGCCTCTGCCCGCGTCAGTCCCTGGCACACCATGGAGATCTTGAGCCTGTTGTCCGCCCCAAACGCCGCCTGCTCCCCCCAGTGCGGATTGAACAGCGCGCTCGCATAGAAGCGCACGAACTGGGCGATCAGCTTCCGGAATGCATCGTCGGAATGCGCCTGGATCTTTCCGGCCGCCCCGCCGAAGTTCTGCGGCAGATCGTGTGTCTTCAAGGTGAGTTTCGTCACCACGCCCCAGCTGCCGCCGCCGCCGCCTTTCAGCGCCCAGAAGAGATCGGGATTGGTACAGGCATTGGCAATGCGCACGGCACCATCTGCCGTCACGATCTCCGCTTCCAGCAGCGAGGACGCTGCCGTGCCGAAGCCTTTCGAGAAGCTCCCAAACCCGCCGCTCTGGATGAGCCCGGCGACGCCGACCGTGGTGCAGCCGCCACCCTGCACATACCGACCGGCCTTGCCGGTCACCGCATTGTACAGATCGATCCACATGGCGCCGGACTCGGCGGTCACCGCCGGCTGCGGCGCGACCTTGCCCTCGCAGCCCTGCGGCACGAACGCATCGTGCAAGGTCACGGTGTGCATGTCGCGCGTCCAGATCAAGAGCGAGTCGGGCGCGTTGGAGGTGCCCTGGTAGCTGTGGCCGCCGCCCTTCACCACGAGCCGCAAATTGTGATCACGGGCAAAGTTCACCGCCGCTGCGACATCGGCGGCATTACGCGCCTTCACCGCATACGCACTCGCCGCCGGCGTCCACGCATCCAGCCAGCCGGAAACCTGCGTGCCTGCCGCCTGGTCGCCGATGTAAAAGGGATTGCGGATGTGCTGCAGGACGTCGTGGCAGGCGGCGCCCTTCGGATCGGCGGGGCAGGCCGCAAACAGCGGATGCACCTCGATCAGATTGCGGCCGACCGCTTGCCGCAGCCTCTGCCATTCCGCCGCCCCCGGCCACCCAGCCTCGCCCGGCCGGACCCGCCGAACCGCCCGGGTGATCGGTGCGACGAGCTTCTCCGCCCCTGCGCAGAGTGGTAACGCCGCCGCGCTGATCGCTGCCGTAAGCACATCCCGTCTGCGCATGCCTCACCTTCCAATTGTCACCGGCTTGGGCTGATATCCGCCGCCGTGTCCGACACCCTTGAGCGAGAGCAGTCTTCCGCAATCACCGCGCCCCGCAAAGCGGAAGGTGCCACGCGGCCATCCCGCAGTGACCGGTGGTGGCAGCAGGTGACGAACGGCGGCTTATTCGGGACGGACGGCGCGGGCCGCCGAGCCTTCCTCTATGGCTCGCTGGCGTTCGTGGCGCTCGCCGGCGCGATCAACACTGGAAACGTGATCACAATTTATCACGAAGAGCCGCAGCTGGGCGCGCTGCGGCCGATTATCTGGGAAGGTTCGAGTTGGCTCAGCTTCCTTTTCTTCACCTGGTTGCCATGGGTGGCGTACCGGGTGGCGCCGCTCACGCCGCGGCCGGGATGGCGCGCGCTGATTGTGCATCCGGTCGCCGCAGTCCTGTTCTCCGCCTGCCACGTCGGCGGCTTCGTTGCGATGCGGAAGCTCGTCTACGCCCTTGCCGGAAAAACGTATGGCTACGGGCCCATCGGCCCGCAGTTTCTCTACGAGTTGCGCAAGGACGCATTCGCGTATGTGTTGCTGTTGACGGGCTTCTGGCTTGCCGAACGGCTCAGAACGCCCGCAGCTTCGAGCAACCCGAACGAAAGTACCTATGACATCCGGGACGGCGCGAAGCTAACGCGCGTGCGGCTCCAGGATGTACTGGCGATATCGTCGGCCGGCAATTATGTGGAATTCGTGCTGCACGACGGCCGCAGATTCCTGATGCGCTCGCCGCTCTCCAGGCTGGAACGGGAATTGAGCGGCCACGGTTTTGTGCGCACCCACCGCTCGTGGCTGGTGAACACGCAAGTCGTGACCGGCCTGAAACCGGATGGTTCCGGCGACTACACGATCAAAGTCGCAGACCTCGCGGTGCCGCTCTCGCGCCGCTACCCACAGGCACTCGCCGCTCTGCGCGGCAGCTGAAACCTATTTCCCCGTTTCGTGCAGGATTTGGTCGGTGGCGGTGGCGAGCAGCTCTTCCATCTTCACCCTTATGGCGTGATCGGAGCGGGCGATGCCCTTGGCCTCGAAATCCTTCCGTACCTTGCGCACCACGTCCTCGTGCCCCGCCTCCTCAAAATCGGCCCGAACGACGCCTTTGGCGTATTCCTGCGCCTCATCGCTCGAAATCCCCATCTGCTCGGCCGCCCACAGGCCCAGCAGCTTGTTGCGCCGAGCGATGACCTTGAAGCGCAGCTCCTCGTCATGGGCCCATTTGGACTCGAACGCCTTCTCGCGATCCTGAAACGATCCGCTCATTCCAACCTCTTGAAAAACAACAGAAAACCTCACGAGACACCTGCGGCCCGTGCCTGACAATAGCCGAAGCCCCGGCTTCGCGCGACCCGCCCTCCCATATACGAATCATTGCGCCCCCGGCCCCCCGCCGATAGGGTAGTCTCCCAAACGGGGCCCCTGCCCCGTTTCGCTTTTTGGGGCCAGCGCGACAGCGTCCCGGAAAGGACCCGTCCATGAAACGCCGCCGCCAGATTTACGAAGGCAAGGCCAAGATCCTCTACGAGGGGCCGGAGCCCGGCACCGTGATCCAGTATTTCAAGGACGACACCACCGCCTTCGACGCCACCAAAAAAGCCACGCTCGACGGCAAGGGCGTACTCAACAACCGCATCAGCGAATACCTGATGAGCCAGCTGAACGCGATCGGCGTGCCGACGCATTTCGTGCGTCGCCTCAACATGCGCGAGCAGCTGGTGAAGGAGGTGGAGATCATTCCGCTGGAAGTGGTGGTGCGGAATATCGCGGCGGGCTCGCTGGCCAAGCGCCTCGGCATCGAGGAAGGCCAGGTGCTGCCGCGCTCGATCATCGAGTACTTCTACAAGAACGACAAGCTGCACGATCCCTGGGTAAGCGAGGAGCACATCACCGCCTTCGGCTGGGCGGCGCCGCAGGACCTCGACGACATGGTCAATTTGTCGATCCGCATCAACGATTTCCTGTCCGGGCTTTTCCTTGGCGTCGGCATCAAGCTGGTGGATTTCAAGCTCGAGTTCGGGCGGCTGTGGGAAAACGATTACATGCGCATCGTGCTGGCCGACGAGATCAGTCCCGATTCCTGCCGCCTGTGGGATGTCACCACCAACGAGAAAATGGACAAGGACCGTTTCCGCCGCGACATGGGCGGCGTGGTGGAGGCATATTCCGAAGTGGCGCGGCGCCTGGGCATCATGCCCGAATCGGTACAGGGAGAAGTCAAGGGCCCGGTGCTGGTGCGGTAGCCGTGAGACGTTCTCTTTACCGTCTTGGCCGTCCTTGTGGCGGCCATCTATGCACAAGGTTGGCGAAGATGTTCATGGGTGGCCGGGACAAGCCCGGCCATGACGGATTGGAATTATTACGATGAAAGCGCGCGTCTTCGTGACATTGAAAAACGGCGTGCTCGATCCACAGGGCAAGGCGATCGGACACGCGCTCAACGGACTCGGCTTTTCGAGTGTCGGTGACGTCCGCCAGGGCAAGGTGATCGACATCGATCTGCATGAATCGGATGCGGGAAAAGCCCGCGCCGCACTCAACGAGATGTGCCAGAAGCTCCTCGCCAACACCGTGATCGAGAAATACGAGATTGAGCTCAAAGCGTAGCAGGCCCCCATTTGTCATGGCCCGGCTTGACCGGGCCACCCAGCCGGGGCGCGTCTGCGCCACAAACGACTCTTTTCGCGCGCGGACGCGCGCTACTGGGTGGCCCGCGTTCGCGGGCCATGACAAGTTTGTTGTTGGGGGGCCGATTCGATGAAATCCGCCGTCGTCGTTTTCCCCGCCTCCAACTGCGACCGCGATGCGGCGGTGGCGCTGGAGCAGGTGACCGGCAACAAGCCGCACATGGTGTGGCACGCGGATTCCGAAATCCCCGATGTCGATCTCATCGTGCTGCCCGGCGGCTTTGCCTACGGCGATTACCTCCGCTCCGGTGCGATGGCGGCGCTGTCGAACGCTATGCGCGATGTGATCGAGAAAGCGCAAAAAGGCGTCACCGTGCTCGGCATCTGCAATGGCTTTCAGGTGCTGTGCGAAAGCCGCCTGCTGCCCGGCGCGCTGATGCGCAATGCGGGGCTGAAATTCACCTGCCGCGGCGTAGGCCTGGAAGTGACGGAGACGCAGTCCGTTTTCACCCGCAAATACGATTCCGGCCAGCGCGTGACGTTTCCGGTGGCGAACGGCGAAGGCAATTACACCGCCGATGACGACACGCTCGATCGGCTGGAAGGCGAAGGCCGCGTGGTGTTTCGCTATGCGGAGGGCGAGAACCCCAACGGCAGCGCGCGCAACATTGCCGGCATCCTCAACGAGAAGCGCAACGTGCTGGGGCTGATGCCGCATCCCGAGCGCGTCTGCGATCCGCTGCTCGGCGGCACCGACGGCCGCGCCCTGTTCGAAAGCCTGCTGGAGGGCTTGGGATGAATGGGAGCGGTTTCGCATTGAATTATCCTCCCCCGCTTGCGGGGGAGGTGGCGAGCGCGAGCGAAGCGAGTGCGAGCCGGTAGGGGGATCTTTGCGGAAGGGTGAAGACAACGCTCGCGCGAAAGCCAAGGTGCTTCGCCGCCAGATGACGAAGGCCGAAGTCATTCTATGGGTGCATCTGCGCAACCTGAGGGAGATCGGCTATAACTTTCGCCGCCAGCATCCGGTCGGTCCCCTAAATCGCAGATTTCGCGATCCATGCCGGCAAGCTGATCGTGGAAGTGGATGGCGAAACGCATGGCACCGAGGAAGAGATGGCGCATGATCGGCGTCGTGATGCCTACGTGCGATCTAAAGGATGGCGTGTGCTGCGCGTTCCGAACACTGCGATCTACGAGGATTTAGACTATGCGCTTGCGGTCATCCTCTCGCACCTTCCCCCTTCCGCCTCGCTCGCGAAACGCTCGCTCGGCACCTCCCCCGCAGGCGGGGGAGGATAAGATTTGCGCGATGGCCACCGACGGCCGCGCGCTGTTCGAGGGCCTGCTGGAGGGGTTGGGGTAAAATTCAAACCCTTCCACGTTTCGGCCGCGCGAATACATGAGTTGACGATCGAATTACTTGGAGGCGGGAATGGGCTCTGTCGCGTATATCGCTTTGGTTGCACTTATAGCGCTTGCGCTCGCCCTCGCGCTGGCCGCGTTAATTCTGAAACGGGCGCGCGAATCTGGACCAACTAGCCCCGAAGTGGTTGCGTACTGGCTCGCCATCCACGTTGCGGGGGCCGAAGGTAAGGGGTTTGGAAAACATCATCCCGGCAATGAGCAAGCGGACCGGAAGTGGATGCTCGACACATTCGCCGAGTGCATGCTTGCCGTCAGCGCGCCCGAAAAGCGGCTCGCCCAAGGTAAGTAACGGCTCTTGTGTTCGCCAGACGTTCTATGTATCATAAATGCGACAGTTAGAAGATGAGGGTTCAGTGCGGGTTCAAGCACACACGGTCATCCCCGGCGAGAACCGCGCGCCCGCGCGCGGTTCGAGGGGATGGGACCCAGACGGTTCAACCACCCGGGTACGCGAGGTTAGCCGCGCCCCCACCACTTACTCTCTGAGGTCACGCCCATTCGACTACCTGGGTCCCCTTCCCCTCGCGGCACTGCGCGCCGCTCGGCCGGGGATGACAGGTGGGGGGACCCCACCCCCCATTTTCGCAAATCAAATGCGCCGGGACCTGTTGAGCCGCAAGATGTGGACCCCGCGGAGGGGGACTCCCCTCAGTTTTCGAAGGTTCGAATGTACATTTTGCAAATTGTTCATTGTGAACAGGGTGTTGGGTGCTTCGAGAAGGATGCTAAAGCTCGCCTGGCCCTTCGCGCCTCCGCGTCTCCGCGTGCGACCAATGGAAGACCCGCCCCCCCTTATTTCGGCGAGAGTGACTTCAACTCTCGAGATGTGGTGGAGCAGCTAGGATGACCCACCAGAACTCGCGCCCGATCACGCTGGAGGTCGTCAGGGAGCACGGGCTCTCCCCCGAAGAATACGGCCGGATTCAGCAGCTGCTGGGGCGGGAGCCAAGCCTCGTGGAACTCGGCATTTTCAGCGTCATGTGGAGCGAACACTGTTCGTACAAGTCCACCCGCGTTCATCTCAGGAAGCTTCCGACCACCGCCCCCTGGGTGATCCAAGGCCCCGGCGAGAACGCCGGCGTCATCGATATCGGCGATGGCGACTCCTGCATTTTCAAGATGGAGTCCCACAACCACCCCTCCTTCATTGAGCCCTATCAGGGCGCGGCGACCGGGGTGGGCGGCATCATGCGCGACGTCTTCACCATGGGCGCGCGGCCCATCGCCATGATGAATGCGCTGCGCTTCGGCGAGCCGGATCATCCCAAGACGCGGCATCTGGTGGATGGCGTGGTGCGCGGCATCGGCGGCTACGGCAATTGCATGGGCGTGCCCACGGTGGGTGGTGAAGTGAATTTCCACCGCTCCTACAACGGCAACATCCTGGTCAACGCCATGTGCGTGGGGCTGGCGCGCACCGACAAGATCTTCAAGAGCGCGGCCAAGGGCGCCGGCAATCCGGTGGTCTATGTCGGCTCCAAGACCGGACGCGACGGCATCCACGGCGCCACCATGGCGTCGGCCGAATTCAGCGAGGACTCGGAGGAGAAGCGGCCCACAGTTCAGGTGGGCGATCCCTTCACCGAGAAGCTGCTGCTCGAAGCCTGCCTCGAATTGATGGCGACCGATGCCATCGTGGCCATTCAGGACATGGGTGCTGCGGGCTTGACCTCGTCGTCGGCCGAGATGGCGGACAAGGGCGGCAGCGGCATCGAGCTCGATCTCGATCGCGTGCCGCAGCGCGAGGCGGAGATGACGGCCTACGACATGATGCTGTCGGAAAGCCAGGAGCGCATGCTCGCGGTGCTCAAACCCGGGCGCGAAGGCGAAGCGGAGCGCATCTTCCGCAAGTGGGAGCTTGATTTCGCGGTAATCGGTGTGACGACCGATACGCATCGCCTGGTGGTCAAACACAAAGGCGACGTGGTGGCCGACATTCCCGTGCACGCGTTGTCGGAAGAAGCGCCGCGTTACGAGCGGCCTTATCAGAAGCGTCCCGTAGCGATTGGTCTCACGGGAGAGACGAAAATAGTTCCTGGACCGTACAGTCTCGCGAATCGTGACATTCTCCGATCACTCTCAACCATCCTCTCGTCGCCAGACATGGCCTCGCGCCGCTGGGTGTGGGAGCAATACGATCACACGGTGATGGCGGACACGGTGCAGATTCCCGGCGGCGATGCCGCCGTGGTGCGCGTGCGCGGCACCAACAAGGGATTGGCCATCACCACCGATGTCTCCCCGCGCTACTGCAAGGCCGATCCGTACGAAGGCGCCAAGCAGGCCGTGGCCGAAGCGTGGCGCAACATCACCGCGGTGGGCGCGCGTCCGCTCGCTGTCACCGACAATCTCAACTACGGCAATCCCGAAAAGCCCGAGATCATGGGCGAGATCGTGGCCGGGGTGGACGGCATCGGAGAAGCGTGCCGCGCGCTCGATTTCCCGGTGATCGGCGGCAATTGCTCGCTGTACAACGAAACCAACGGCGAAGGCATTTTGCCAACGCCTGCCATCGGCGGCGTGGGTCTCATGGCCGACGTGCACCGGATGGCGACGATTGCGTTGAAGCGTGCAAGCGACGCGATCATCGTGATCGGGGAAACGCGTGGACATCTGGGGCAATCGATCTTCATGCGCGAAATCCAGCACACGGAAGCCGGTGCGTGCCCGCCCGTCGACTTGGCGACGGAGAAAAAGAACGGCGATTTCGTCCGCAAGCTGATCGAAGACGGCCGCGTTGACACGGTGCACGATGTCTCCGACGGCGGCCTTCTGGTCGCGCTCGCAGAAATGGCGCTGGCCGGCAACATCGGTTTGGAAGTCGGCATCGCCGGCGAAACCACGGAGAGCATTCCCTTCTTCTTCGGCGAAGATCAGGCGCGCTACATTCTCGCTCTTCCCGCGGAGCGCACGCAGGACATCCTCGATGAAGCGCGCGGCCACGGCATCTTCGTCACCGCCCTCGGCAAAACGCACGCTGCAAAAACCCTGCGCGTCACAGATGAAGGTGAGATTCCTCTCTCACAACTCCGCACCGCGCACGAAAGCTGGTTCCCAAACTACATGGCGTCCGAAGAAGTGCCGGTGACGAATTGATGCGCAATTTCCTCAGAGCATGTGCATCGTTATCCTCCCCCGTTTACGGGGGAGGTGGCTCGGCGCGCCAGCGCCGAGACGGAAGGGGGATTTGCGGCCCTGTTCCCCCTTCCGCCTCGCTGCACTTCGTTTGCTCGGCACCTCCCCCGCAAGCGGGGGAGGATAAAAACGTGCATGCGTTGAATGTGATAGGATAACCACATGGCCATGGCCGCATCGGAAATCGAGAAGCTGATCAAGGAGGCGTTCCCCGACGCCGAGGTCACCATGACCGATCTCGCCGGTGACAACGATCACTGGGCCGCGATGGTCGTGTCCTCCGCCTTCAAGGGAAAGAATCGCGTGCAGCAGCACCAGATGGTGTACGCAGCGCTCAAGGGGAAAATGGGCGGCGAACTCCACGCTCTCCAACTCCAAACCGCCGCGAAGGATTAACACCAGCCACATATGGGGGAACTGAATGACCACTGAAACTCAAATGGAAACCGCCGCCATAGCACCCGAAAATGGCATGATGTATTTGGGCGTCTTGTTGATGATCGCAGGCGTTATCGCAGTAATCGTGGCCTTCGCGTACGACGTCTCGGTTGAGACCGATTACAATCCGCTTTCCGCTCTGCCCTCCCGTGTCGCCAATATCGACAAGATCTCTTTCAGAGAAATGATTCTCTGGTGCGGAGGATTCTCGTTCGTGGCTGGCGCGGTCCTCTATGCCGGGGGAAGAATCCGGGGTGCTCTAACGGCGCTGATTCCTAAGCACTCACGTATTGACGCTGCACCAGCACATACCTAAGTCATAGGATTAGCCGAGGAACTTGAACATGACCGATACCGCCCACGACCGCATTGCCAGCGACATCGCATCGAACGATGTGGTGCTTTACATGAAGGGAACGCCGGTGTTTCCGCAATGCGGCTTCTCTGCGGCGACGGTGCAGATCCTCTCCAACCTCGGCGTGAAGTTCAAAGCCGTGGATGTTCTGAAGGACCCCGAGGTTCGTCAGGGCATCAAGGAATTCTCCAACTGGCCGACCATTCCGCAGCTTTATGTGAAGGGCGAGTTCGTCGGCGGCTGCGATATCCTGCGCGAGATGTACGAGGCCGATGAGCTCGGCCCCTTCCTCGCCGAAAAAGGCATCGCGCTGGAAAACGCGTGAGCCTCAGAACGCCGGCGTCTGGTGCCCGAAGTGGCGCTGCCACACCGGCGCAATGCGCGGCCGCTCCGACACGCCGCGGGCAATCGCGGTCAACTTTGGAATCGGGTTCTGCGCCACCCATTCGGCGCCGAGATCGTCCCGCCAGCGAGTGAACATCGCGACGTAAATATCGGCCGCCGAGAATCCGCTGGACAACAACCACGGCCCGGCCACGTTGCGCTCCACGATCAGCAGCCGCTCGCGAATCCGCTCCCGTGCCTTCACCCGCAGCGCTTCCGCCTCAGCGCCCTCCGGCGCAAACCGCGCCGGATAATCGGCGATCTCCACCATCGGATAGACTTCGCAGGCCAGGAACACGATCCAACGATACGCTTCCGCCCGCGCAAAGCTCCCCGGCGGCGGCAGCAATCCGGCATCGGGGTGGCGTTCGGCAACGGTGAACAGGATGGCGGCGGATTCCGTCAGCACCTCGCCGCCTGGCAGCACCAGCGCCGGCATCTTGCCGCTGGGGTTCACCTTGAGGAATTCCGGCTCGAGTTGGGCGTTATCGCGCAGCGACACCCGGCGAAACTCGTACTCCACGCCGGCTTCGGCGAGCGCGGCTTCCGTCGAGAAGGCGCCAGAGCTTCTGTCCCCGAAAATGACGTAGGTCACTGTTGCCTCATTTGCATGCACCGGCCCCTTTAGCACAAATGGAAGGCTGAGGGTCTGCGCCGTTGCGGGTCCCCGTTGGACGGGGCACCTTGACATTGGATGCTGCCTTCGACAGCCGACCGCTATGCTGCGCATAAGAATGAGCGAACCGGAGTTACAGCAAACGGGCCTCTACATCGTCACAGCAGATCGGGCGTTCGCCCGAATGCTGATGCTCTCAATATGGCTGGAGACCGTGCGTCTAGCGGTCCTTGGCCGGCGTCCTTCGCTGCCGCTGTTTGTGCCAAGGCAACGGGCGAATGTCGCTATCTATACTTTCGATCGGCGGAAGATGGATGATCCGTCGTTCGCGGAACAGCAGATCGCCATCATCAGCGAAGATGTAGCGGCCGTGCGTATCTTCCTCCAGCTCGCCTCGCCGGAGGTCCATGGCCCCGTCCCCATCGAGATCGATGAGAAGAACCGCACCATCGAAGCGATGGCGCGGCGCTGCGGCGCGCATCTTGTGGCGATGACAGATCTCATGCGTTTGGGCGTCGCGCGCCGCCTCAAGAAATCCGGTAGGCCCAACTGGTACGGCTATGTGTCTATCGCGCATATGATTCTGCGCGCAATTCGCGTTCATGCCGTAAAGTCATCGGTGCATGCCGGTTCGGGCGGGAGGCACGCTTTGGCTGGGTGCATGGCAGAGGCGCCTACCGCCCCGGAGCTGTTGGCCAACCTGGCGTGGCCGGATTCGAATCTGCCCGCGAACCTCGCCCGCTCCTATTCGGACGCAACGATCGAGGATTTTATCGCCGACGTCGTCTCGTTTCCCGGATGGCCCCAATGGCGGAAATTTCCTTTTGGCAACCCGATCGATTGGTCGGCGCCAGGGGACAACTTGACCTGGCAGTCCTACTTCACAGGACTAGAATTTTTGCGCCCTCCTCTTTCGCTCGCCTTCGACGCGGCGAGCGGCACGAAGATCGCGCCTGACATAATTCAGCTTCTGCGAGCTCGAGGAATGACGCCCGATGATGTGTTTTGTAGAGCGTCGGCGATCCTTTCCGACTTCATACGCAACAATCCGCCGGTGAAGCCGGCCAATCAGCGGGCCTATTTTCAAGGCACAATCTGCCGCCGGGTGGAAACGGCGCTCGTCTTCCTCCTTTGCTGCAAGAGGCGAATGGATCGCGGGCTCCGGATCGACGCCGAGGCAGTGGAAGTCGCCGTGCAGCACTTGGTCCAGTGCTTCGAAATCTTGAGCGCCGACGAAGTGTATCCGAAAGGCGGGAATCACGGGGCACGGCAGGATATCCTGTTTATCTTGTCGGGTCTTCTGCTCCCCAAATTGGACTACGGCAGAAGGTTGATGGCTCTCGGAATCGAGCGGCTCAGACGTCACCAGATCGGAAAAGCCCTGTCGGCCGATGGCGTCTGGCTCGAAAATTCCTTCGGCTATCACTGTTGGATAATGAATCTGTTCAGCAGGACGCTGAACGATCTGCGAACGGCCGGTGCCCCGGACTTACCTTTTATTCGCGATGCGCTTCAACGAATGATTCCGTTTGCGGAAGCGCTTATCAAGGTTGACGGACAGTCGCCGTTGATCGGCGATACCGGACCGGGCCAGTTTTTGTCGGCGATCATTGCGGCACGGCGCGAGCTTGCCTTCACAGGCGGCGGAGAGCTGGCTGCTAACCCCAACGATGAGAGTTTTGTTCGCACAAGGACGGCTTACTACTTCCCTCAAAGCGGCTATTTCGCAAGTCATTCGAAGCCCGAACTGTCGAAGGACTCTTCCAGCGCCATCTTCCTTGTCACATTGGGTAACACAAAGCACAAGCATTCCGACGATCTGTCTGTGTTGTTGAGCCACGGCGCCACAGATCTGCTGATCGACGGTGGAACGTTTAACAAGGAGAGTTCAGATTCCGTGCGCAATGCCGCGCGGTTTGACCCGGCCAGCCACAACACATTTCGGGTGAATGGCGACGGCTACATCCTGCGCGCCGTACCAGGACTGGTTTCTGCAGGGCTAATTGGAATGTGGGAGGGACCGGGCTGGGCAGCTGCGCTCGGCTATAACCACGCCTATCCGGGCGCGCGGATCGCGCGTGCAGTGGTTCATTTGAAGAACAATCATGCCGTCATCGTTTTGGACAGGTTGGCCAGCAAGACGTCACGAGAGGCTCTGTTCGAGCAGTTCTGGCACCTATCGCCGGACTTCTCGATGCGTGATCGCGGCAGGGCTAGCTCTCTTGTGTTCGGGTCAACGGCGGAGGGTGCGCTCCTGGCCGCCTTCGATCCCGGCGGCCCCGTGCCGACAATCGAATTCGGCAGCAGAGAGAATCCCATCGCATGGGCAATGCGCCCCGGCAAAGGTGTTGTCCCGACACCCTACATCCGGCGGACGTTGAGCTGCCAGACCGGAACGATGGCGTCAGCCTTCCAATGGAGCAGAGGCCGCGGCGAGCTGGGTGTGGCGTTTCACTCCCTTCCGACGGGGGAGATAGAAATCGAGGCGCACGGCTGCGGTTTTGCCGCGCGTTTTAGAGTCGGCCAAGATGCGATTTCTTGCACTGGTCTCGAAAACTCGGCTGAGTTGCCGGGCATCTGTCATGGGCATGATCCGTCGGCCGCCGCTTGCGAGACCAAGACCGAGTCCAGAGAGCGCCGCCGCCGCAAACGTGCAGCACGCTAGCGCGAATAGAACTCGACGATCAGGTGCGGCTGCATTTGCGCCGCGTAGGGCACGTCGCCCAGCTTCGGCGTGCGCAGGAACTTGGCCGTCATCTTGCCGTGATCGGCATCGACGTAATCGGGAACGTCGCGCTCAGGGCTCTTGGACGCTTCCAGCACCAGCGCCATGTCCCGCCCCTTGGCCGAAAGCTCGATCATGTCGCCTTCCTTCACCTGATAGCTCGGGATGGTGACGCGGCGGCCGTTCACCTTCACGTGGCCGTGGCTGACCAGCTGGCGGGCGGCAAACGGGGTCGGCACGAACTTGGCGCGATACACCACCGCATCCAGCCGCCGCTCCAGGAGGCCGATCATGTTCTCGCCGGTGTCGCCGGTGCGGCGCGCCGCCTCGACGTAGTATTTATGGAACTGCCGCTCGGTGATGTTGCCGTAATACCCCTTCAGCTTCTGCTTGGCCTGCAGCTGGGTGCCGTAATCGGAAAGCTTCTTGGCGCGGCGCTGGCCGTGCTGGCCGGGGCCGTACGAGCGCTTGTTGACCGGGCTCTTGGGCCGGCCCCAGAGGTTCTCGCCCATCCGGCGGTCGAGTTTGTATTTGGCAGTCGCGCGCTTCGTCATTCAGGCATCCAGTTCGGCGGAAAACGGGGAATTCCGGAGGCCGCGCCTCGCGGAAGGCCGGGCAATATAGTCATGGACTTTTGCCTGTCAAACTGGCCTTTTTTAACCGGGCCCCGTGGCGGAACCGGTAGACGCAACGGACTTAAAAGCCAATAAAATCAACCGTTTACCAATAAAACGCTTGCAAAATCAACGCAGTAAGCGCACATTAGAGCTTGAGATGACTAGCACAGAGCTAGCACAAAACGGCTAATCAGCACACGGTCGAGGCTCTTATGGACGACGCAGCACGCCACTACCTGATGGACAACCGAGTCCAGGTCTACATGCGGCCCAAAAGCCCGCATTGGTGGTGCGCCTGCTCCGTTGCTGGCAGGCAGCGCCGTGCCACGACAAAAGAAGAAAGCCTAGCGCGCGCCAAGGATGTGGCGCGCGACTGGTATCTCGGCCTTATGGGCAAATACCGCTCTGGCGAGCTGAAGCAGGGCAAGACCTTCCGCGAAGCCGCCGAGCGCTTCATCGACGAGTTTGAGGTTATTACCCAGGGCCAGCGCAGCCCGATCTACGTCAAAGGCCACAAGGACCGTATCAAGAATCACCTCAACCCCTTCTTTGGCGACAGGGTACTTTCGGAGATCACGCCGGGGCTGGTTCAGGACTACCGCATCCACCGGATGAAAACCGGTAAGGCGCGCAGCGTCCAAATGAGCGCAAACGGTAACGGCGGCGCCCAACATAACCCCCCCGCCCGCAGTACCCTTCACCAAGAAATCGTTTGCGTTCGGCAGATACTCAAAACCGCGCAGCGTCACGGCTGGATGGAGTACCTCCCCGACATTTCTCCGCCGTACAAAAGCTCAGGCAAGATCACACATCGAGCGTGGTTCTCCCCCGAAGAATACAAGCAGCTTTACAATGCCACGCGCGAACGCGCGAAAAATCCGAAGAAAGAGCGCTGGCGCACGGCGAGCGAGAATCTTCACGACTACGTGCTGTTGATGGTGAACACGGGGTTGCGTCCCGACGAAGCCCTGCGCCTCGAATTTCGAGACGTTGCCATCGTTACCGATGAAGCGACGGGCGAACGCATCCTCGAAATCGAAGTGCGCGGGAAACGCGGAGTCGGCTTCTGTAAGAGTATGCCGGGGGCAGTACTGCCCTTCGAGCGCTTGAAGAAGCGCAACAACGGTCAACCGACCAACAGGCTATTTCCAAAATTCCAGCGCGAGCTGTTCAACACGCTCTTGGAGGAGCTTGAGCTGAAGACCGACCGTGACGGACAGAGCCGCACGGCCTACAGCTTACGTCACACCTACATCTGCATGCGCTTGATGGAGGGTGCCGACATCTACCAGATCGCCAAGAACTGCCGCACCAGCGTCGAGATGATCGAGACCTATTATGCATCTCACATCAAGAACACGCTGGACGCAGCGGCGATCAATGTCATGAAGCACCGACCCCTTGTGAAGAGGACGAAAAAATCTGCTAACAAAAAGGGCAACATTACGCCGGGGGCGGATGAAAATGAGCTTGAGAGAGAAGGTTGAAGACCACATCCTCTGGTTTTCGCTAAGCCTCGTGGTAACCGGATTTGTTGCTGGTTTCGGAGCGCATGCAGCGCTGTCCAACGCATTGACCTCCCAAGTCACCGGTACACAACAAGGAAATTGGGAGGAACTTGCAAAAAGCGCAGACTGGATTCCGAAAGGTGATTGTGCGGCCTACCCTGTCTCCCTCACGATCGCTGGACCCGGCAGCGGGTCGACCGTGGATGTCAGCAATTTTGAAGCATCGGCTTCGTCTCTCGACACCGATCTTGTTGTTCAAGCAAATCGTCCGCTACCGCAGTCGAATGCGGTCGGGCTGATCACTAACGAACCCGGCACCCCCAACTACTACGTGTCGTTTCCGCCCTTCGATAGTGACGATGCGCGGAAGGTGTTTCGTGAAACTGCTCCCATTATCTTAGGTGAAAAGCTCAATGACAAATCAACCGAGCTGAACATGTGGGCGCTGCTTACAGACAGCTCGGCTAAGTTCGGCGCGGTGTACTCCGGATTAGACCAAATCCGCGCCAGTGACCCGAACGCAACCCTGTCTGCGAAGGTTTCGCTGAAGGTCAATCCGAAATAGCCGATGTAATTTCTTTGCCCGCAACTGGCGTTCGGGCTATAGGTGCTTGGTTGCGGGCGTGGCGGAATGGCAGACGCAACGGACTTGATTCGACGCTTGAGTGCTCTTTCGGGAAACCGAGGATGCAGAACTGCTCAAATTCGGGGAAACCTGTGAAATGGCGATCCCGAGCCAAGCCCCGGAAGTGGGGAAGGTGTAGAGACTAGACGGGCAGCACCTAAGGCGAAAGCTACGGTGAAGGTATAGTCCAGACCACGAATTGCCGGCGGCGTAGAAATGTGCCACCGGGAAGCGGCGAAAGCCGAAGTGGTACGAAAATCCGTAGGGCTGAAAGGCCCGTGCCGGTTCAAGTCCGGCCGCCCGCACCACATTCTTACCAGGTTAGGCTGAGGCTTCACCACTGATGACCTGAAGAAAGTAAAATACCAGGAGCACGAAAACTCCTACCGTCAGCTTTACGAATTCGTAAGCGACGTAAGTAATGGGAACGACAGCATCTTCCACCGGTCGAGTGGAGAAAAGCCGAAAAAGGACGCTGCAACAAGCAAATATCATTACGCCAAGAAACACTAAGCTGTCAAACGCTGGGGCAAGCTGATTGATCAAGTGATGATGAGCGAATGCTTCCAAAGCAGGCGGCAAAAAATACTGGAACACATCCGTTACGAGCGTGGACGTTGTCGTCGAACCAGCCAAATCGAATAACGCTAGCACGTCGACAAGAGACTGATTTAAGGAAGACGAGACAATTGGGGACGCGAAGCTCTCCACGGCGATCATTGCAAAGGCGCTGCCGATCGCAAAGCCCGCAATTACCATATCTCGCTTGCTACGCGCGGCATGCCAGCCCGCCTGAAGTTGCGACACGTACAAAGCCCCAATGGTCGCCAGTGCCAGCGTTAGAATGGTAACCAAGAGTCCAATACCGAAGAGCACTCCTAGAATGAAAAATATCCATCCGAACACGAATGCTAAGAATGAGAAAATGGGTTGAAGTATCATTTTCAAAAAGCGCAACACCGGGGCGATCACATAGTTCCACAGTGCCGGTACAAGGAAATATGCGAGTGCACAGACGATCGCCGAGCTGGCAATGCCGGTTCGATATTTCAGCAATCGCAACCAAAGCCAACGCATCAGGCCGAATCGTGTCCACGTTAGAAAGTAGATCCCAACTGCTACGGCCAAAACGAGCACCAGCCACCGATTGTCGAAAACTAGAGAAAAAAGGAAAGAAATGCCGATGCGAATCCAATGGGCTGCGTATAGAACCCCTTGAATGAGTAGAGCAATGCCCAGTGCGCCCCAAGCCAGTAGGTGCACGACGAAGTATCCTGCGACACTCGCCAGGGCCGCGTATAGAAGCATTTGGACGCCCCGCCGCCGAACCGAAAATCCGGCGACACTGAGAAAGAAGAGAATCAACAAGAAAAAATTACATGCCATTGCTCGGCGGAAAAACTCGGTAGGTTCATCCCCGATGATAACGCCTAGGAGCGCCTGACCAAGATTGACCGGAACATGAAGAAGCGCATTCCAAGTCGGGTTACTGACGTTGATATCGATGAGGTGTGAAAGAAATTTGGGGAAATTTGCAATTACGAGAATGAAGCCGGTTGAGGCGTATATGCCGAGCTGCCGAAACCACTGCGGCCCGTATTTCTTCGGAGCAATTTGGAATTCCCCAAAGAAGTCTGTTGAGAAAGTTGCGTCGGTCATGTCAGTGATCGACCATTGTCGGCTGCGGTACGACCACGGTCTCTTTTACGTACAAACCATTATCGAGCTTGATCCAAGTTTCACCATGGGCACCGCGTTCTCGGGCTATCCCAGTCAAATGGGTTCCGCGCGGTATGTACGCTCGAACCGCAGAGCCAACGCTCGGTCGCAGGCGGGCATGAATTCGTTTGAACTGCCCACCTGGCACTGCAATAAACTTCATCGGTTGCGCAAAAGGACCTAGCTGTATCGCGTTTGTTGACGTCAGCGGTTCTGTTGATTGTTGGGTTGGTGGCAAACTAACCGGGGTGCCAAATCGAGCGTATCCCCACACAGATAGAGAAATCCCGACCAATAGACCCAACTTGATACGTCGCAAGCGCGAGCTATCGACTAAAAAACTCGTAGTACCAAGTGTGGCGGACCCTCCATTAAAGGGCATCCTTATTCCCCCCGAGACCAGTGCTCTAGAGTACCGCCTACAATTCAAAAAAGACAAGGGTGCACATTGAAATCGAACAACAGGCAGCTTGAGGACTGCGTGAAGCGGGAAATTTGATTCAGCCGAGCTATTAGAATGTCTTTTTTCCACCACCCTCCGCCTCGTATAAAGGTCGCGATCGCTTTTCTGCATCAGTGGCCTTTTGCCGGATCACGGCGGCCGCTTGAAGAGCCGCAGCAGTTTTGCCAGCGCCGACAACGCAGCGGCTAGCGAATAGAACAGCGGTGCAAGGTCTGCGGAGGTCATTGTCGCCTCCTAGCGGGGACGGCTAAGCGGTTGGCTCGCAGCGCGGCGCGCCAATTCGCGTTCAACGAACGTGGTTTTCTGACCCTGCGGATTATCCGCGAGCGTCAGCAGTTCGCCCGCAACCGCGAAGGCTAAGGCGAGAAGCCCAAGCCATGTGCAGCTACCGAGCTCGATTTTCGTCAGTGGTTCCATAAGTCCTCCTTTGTTTCGTGACCGCGACCATCGCGGCCATGCGCTGGAGGACTGCGCCGACGAAGGCAGCCGCATCGCTTAGCGACCGCAACGTCAGAGGAGGAGTGCTTGCACTTGCCGGCCTAGGCCGACCAAGGCGCTACCGATCAAAGCCATGCCGCCTATGGCGCGTCCGAACGTGGGGACATTGGGACCGCCTGCGATTTGGAGCTTTGTGTGATGCTTGAGCGATGGACTTCGCCGTCCTGCCTGCTCGCAATGCCTCTGGCGAAACGTCACGCTCCTTTGCGGTAAAGCCGCCCAACAACGACCTCGCATCTTGCGCAACCTGGAGCCTTGCGTGCCCGGTTCAACGAGAATTTTCCCCTGCCTTGCATTCCTCGCGGCCGCTTCGCTGCAAAATTCCCGTACAGCTGAAGCATGATCCGGCCCCGTCGGCGGCTCCTTGAGGTGCGCAGCGAGGCCGCATGGGGCGGCCTCAGAACCGCAAGGAGACTACTATGACGACCATCGGCACTTTCACTCGCGACGGCAACGGCTTCGTCGGCACCATCGCCACCCTCACCGTGAAGGCCAAAGCGGCCTTTCGGCCCAATCGCAAGACGGTCGAGAACGCGCCCGACTATCGGGTCTATGCGTCCGGCGTCGAGATCGGCGCGGCCTGGGCCAAGACCAGCGAAGCCAACAACCCCTACCTCGCCGTCAAGCTCGACGATCCGAGCTTCGCGGGCTCCATCTTCTGCCGCCTCATCGGCAAGGACGACGACAACCACGTCCTCTTATGGAGCCGCTGACGAAAACGGGGCGGCTTCGGCCGCCCCTTTCTCTTTCTCATATTCATGTTGGAGATGCATATGCGTACCATTGGATTTTTCACGCGAGATGAAGACGGATTTATCGGCCGAATCGACACTCTCTCGTTTCAGCACAAGGCGGTCATACTTCCTCGCCTCGGCTCTCAGAAAAAGCATTCCTCGGACTATATGGTCTATGCAGATGGGGTCGAGCTTGGAGAAGCCTGGCGTCACACGAATGAAACGGGCAAGGTCTTCCTAACGCTCCGGCTTGATGATCCTAGCTTCTGTCATCGTATCGACTGCCAGCTAGTAAGTGACGACAAGCGCCTGCCCTTCGGGAACTACCGGCTCGTATGGAGCCGCTAGTCGGTTTACGACTGACGAAAAAGGGCGGTTGCAAAACCGCCTTTTTTTCGAGCAGTCCGTAGTCGCAGCTGTTTTGCATTACAACATTTTGGAGCTGTTTGCGTCTCTGTTTGTGACGCGCGCGCACCAAGAGGATAACGACGGCGCCTCTCGGTGCAGTGGAGTGAGGGGATTGCTGCAATCCTGATCCGCGGAAGCCTTTGATAAACGGCGTTGTTGCCTTGGCACGTGTTTGTCATCTGCGCCGATAAACAGGAACATCAGGCCCACGCCTGCCGCGACGAGTGCAACCAGCGATAACGCGAAAAGGAAGATCCTCGTCACACCTGTTCGTAATAGACCCATACTCCTAGCTAACCTAGCACACCCCAACTGCCTTGTTTGTGAATCTTGGATGACATTCCCACGCACGTAGTAATCAGTTAAATCAGCCGCTTGGATGCTTGACTGTCGCAGGCAACCACAGTCAAATGTATAATGTGATGGGAGGAAACGATGATAACAGAAGAACACTTGGATGATCTCACACCTCAACACGTCGCAGCTCTGAAGTCTCACGCGAACGCTGCCACCCACGAAGATCACTACTCATTTCAGACGATTAGGAACTGGCTTGGTACGTTAGGGCTCGGCGTCGTTACGGCCGGTGGCGTCTGGAAGGCGATCAAGACCATAAAGTTGTATTAGCCTGGATGCGCTGTCCTGAGTGTGGCGGAACGCTGAACCCGTTCATAGATCAAATTGAAGCGTGGCGGGACCATACGGTTGGCGCAGTGGGTTCTCTCTGGAGGTCATTTCAAGCTGCGTGGGGAGACATTCCAGTTGTAGATTTGCATAAGTGTGACTCGTGCTCGGTATATGGCCTCGAATGTGGTCGATGCGGGGGCATAGCGACATCACGCACTCGCTGGTCCGACGGTACGATTGTCGGCTGCCCCCGGTGCCATCGAGACAACATGGTGCGGAATCCATCGCGGCTTTTTTCCTCAAAGTAGCTTCACTGGCCGCTTGGGTTCAGCACTGATGGGCATCCTCCAGCCGCTCAGCGAACTCTTTCGCTGTCTGTTGGAGAAGGGCGTACAGTGCATACATGCGGCCGCATGCGGGATGATCTTGGCCAACCTTCCGTATCAGCAGAAAAACGCCCGCTAGGGCGATAATTCGGCTACTTTGACCCGGGGTAATGCGAGCCAGGGAAATATGTTAGGTATCTCAGTTCGTTACCGCCGTCGCATAATTAACGACTTCTTAATCCGCACGACCTAGAATTGTATATGATCCGTGTACTGAGGACATATCGCATACAAGCGTACAGATATTCATGATGATGACCGTCAGGCGGCAAAGGCGCCTGACGCGGAGGCTAGCCTCCGCTCGGAATTGTTCGCCAAAATCGCCGGCGCTCAATCGGACATTGAGAGCAAGCTTTCCGAGCTGCGAGCCTCAATGCTCGCGAGCGGCAACAGTGGCGCGCTCACGCAAGCCGAAGCGCAGCTTCGCTCGCTATCTAGTTTGCAGCAGCGTATTGGGCGCTCCGATATCGCCGGCCTCGTTGCCTTGCGGGCGGATGTTGCCGCGACGGTGTCTGCCGCTCAGGCTGCCGCGCAGCAGCCCGCAACCGCTGCCTCGTCCTCTCAGGCGCAAGAAGCGGTGCTCTATCAAGCCGACCATGCCGCTCGCCAGACCACCGCCGAGTTCATGCGCGACTACTACGACAAGCACATCTTCGACAAATATCTGAAGTTCACCTCGCGCGAGGACGAAGAAGAATATCGCCATCGCGAGCAGGAGCGGAAGCGCGAGATCAAGGAAGCGCGCAGCCAGCATACGCCGCAAGGCGATCTGCGCGCCAACCAGCTAGCGATCGAACAGATCAAGGACGCGGGCGCGCACGGCGCGAATCGCAGTCCTGAGTATCAGCCGATGCTGGAGAAGCTCGAAATCACACGCTCCAACCTGTCCGCGCAAATATCAGCGTCCCAGAAGGTGCCCAGCGAGAAGTATTCTGCGGAACGCCAAAGTCTCGCGCCCGTTGAGCCAAGCAAGATCCCTGCAGATGTCCTCGCAAGCCTGCAAGCAGCGCAGGTGACCTCGGCCGATCAGGTTCAGGACGGCCACGGTGTGACTGTGCGCAACACGCCGTCGAGCGGTCGGACGCTATAGCGCTCACAGTCCGGCACTACCGCACATCGCAAGCGTTCGTTCTAGGTAAGCGGCGTCTTTCACCAGCTTCGGTAGCTGGTCGGCCTGCGCCATGCCGAAATCCTGGTTAATCCGAGTACCGGAGTAGCCGAGCTTGTCACCAAGATTGCTAGCGGCGTTGAAGGATTGGCGTGCGTTCGCTTCGTACTTGGCTGCCTCGGCCGTCTTGCCCAGATCGCGATTGTTCCCGCGCGCCACCCCATTGGCAACGAAGCACTTCATGGCGATGTCGTACGCCATGCGGGTTGAGCGAGCGTTCGCGTCATCCGCCTTTCCAGCGGATGCAGCACTAAAGACAAGGCCTACAACAAGCGCCGCAAGTGTTGCCTTTTTCATGCCCTTGCCTCCTGGGAAGCAAGGTTTCTGTAACAGTATGCGGGATTCTGTTGCGTGACCTGCCAATGCCTAGCATCGGTGGAGGCATGTTGTTGTTCTCACGATTCCGCAGTTCACTTGTCTCCGCGTATTTCCGCGCCGCCGTGGGCCATTTCGGCTCTTGCAACACTATCCCGCATAGTGTGCCGCCTGCGGCTAGGCGCGGCTGATGCGTGCTACCTTGCAGACGCTCTTCGACCGCAGTGGCGAACGGAAGTACATTTGTACACCGGAGCAGTTGCGTTTCCTGGCCGCTCTTCAGGGAGAAGATACAGAAACGGCTGTCTTCTGCCGCTTGCTGGTGTTTACAGGCTGCCGCATCAGCGAAGCACTTGCGATTACGCCAGCGCGGCTCGATACAGACCTCTGTTGCGTGATCTTTCGAACGCTAAAACGCCGCGGCGTGGCATACCGAGCTGTGCCAGTTCCGCTTGATCTGCTAACGGCGCTCTATGGCCTCGCGACAAGCATCCCTGAAGATGCTCGTATCTTCCGTTGGTGTCGCCAGACAGCATGGCGACGCGTCAAGCGCGTCATGAAATCGGCGGCCATTGCCGGGAGCCATGCCACGCCAAGGGGTCTACGACATGGCTTCGGTGTGGCGAACGCCGAGCACGGCGTTCCGATGGCAACCACACAGAAATGGCTGGGGCATGCGTCATTGGAAACGACGGCGATTTATCAGCAGGCGGTTGGCCGCGAAGAGCATGCCCCTGCGCAGCGCTTATGGCGCAATTGGCAGGTCTCATAGGCCTGCCGAGTGAACCTACATGGTTTCTTTGCGCGTTATCTTTCTCCAACCTCGAAAGGAGGAGGTCATGGCAAAGAAGCATGTGAATGCAGGTAAAGACGCGAACTTTCAGAGCGCCCAAGGCCGCCGAGGCGGCGCCAAGCCGGATACTTCATCGGGCGGTCGCCAGCGGAACGTCGGCCATTCCGGCGCCGAGGAGCATTCGCGCGTAGAGAAGGGCAATCGCGGCGGCGAGCGCAAAGGCTCCAGCCGCTAGACCTGCTCTCGCCTAGCGCTCCAGCTCAGGCGCCTTCTCGCGCGTATCCCGCTCGTTATCGGAGCCACGCTCAGGGGCGGCCCTCCCCCATGCTTCCTCAAAGGCGCGGGACGAGGAATGCTCCTTGGCTTCAGCCAAGGGTAAGATCGCCTGCGATTGCTCATGCCTCATGTGGCGCCCGAACCAGGCTTCCTCGAAGAGCTTGTGCCGTATGTCGCTGACGGCGCGACGCGCTTCATCGAACAGGTATTCGCCGGCGCCGGGAACGCGGCGGGCCATCAGCTCGCCCGAAATCCGAAGCGGCGCAGTATGACACGCGCATCAGCCGCGACCTTGGGAACCGAAACGGCAATGCGCACCGGCCGTAGCTCCTCTACCTGGCGCTTTTCGCGACGCCGGCCAAACCACCGTTTGATACCGCGCCATAGCGCGCGCAGAGCAGTGAGCGCCAACAGGTAGAGGACGCAAGCTAGCCAGCTATCGACCAGCAACGGCAGAAGCACCTTCCAATGGAAGAGTCCCATGACACCGATGACGAGTGTCGGGGCGGCGAGGCCCCGCACGCCGTCACGCGTGATCGAAACTGCCGCATACAGCAGCACGTAGGCGATCCAGCAGGCGGCGAGCGCCTGTAGGCCATCGGCTGGTAGTATCAGGCCGGTGGTGATGATCGCCGTCGAAACGGCGCAAAGCGCGCGAAAACGAAACGGATTGGCCGCGCTCATTGCAACAGCTCCCGCTGCTGGAAGGCGACCGGCATCCAGCAGGTGCCGGTGCGCGAGAACCTGCGGTTGGCTTGCAGCATGATGGCAGTCACCCGGAAGTTGTTGCGCGGGCCGCCCTGGCGCAGCCGCGTGAAGTCCGAGGGTCGGATCACGTAGTCAACCTGCTCCGACCATCCGCCGCCGCGGCTCGTACTCCGGCTACAGCTGGTGCCGTGAGACCAATTACCGCCGGTCGAGCGCGACCAACTCGTTCCTTTCTGCCGGCCGCTGTTGCTGTTGGTGCTCATCGTCACCGGGCCGTCCATTCCGCTCCAAGAAATGCCGCCGCCGCTGCCCCAATTCTTGCCTTCGCTCTCGCCGTATTGCCTGCCCCAGTTGGTGCCGTGACCTTCGCTGGTCTGCGAGCTGTCGCCTTGCGACCAGTTACCGCTCCGTCGCTGCTGGATAGCCTTGCCGATGATGTCCGCCGCCCACTGGTTCGTGCGAGGATCCGAGTTGGCGTGGAAAGTCTTCGTTTGGAAATTGCCCGCTATGGCGTCCACCTGGTCGTGCGGATTGCGCCCGCCGATTCGCGCATTGAGCGATGGCAAATTCTGCGTGATGTAGACAACGGCGGCGCGAGAGCTGCGGGCCGTGCTGAGAAACTCCAAATCATAGGGAGAAATGAACAGCTGCGCCTCGTCGGCAAACAGAAATACGGGGCGAGTGTTCGCGCTGACTGTTCGGCGCTCCGTTGCCTTCTGCCACAGATATTTGACAAGTTTCTGCGCGATCGCGCCCGTTCGTTCGAACCGCTTGATCGGCAGATCGACGATCCAAATCGCACCTTCATGCGTCGCTTCGGGAATGACGTTCGTTCTCGTGCAGAACAAGCTGTGCAGCGGCCCACGGGTGAACCGGCTTATTTCTGCTGTCAACGTGATGATGATGTTCGAGCGCGTCTTGGCATCGAGCCGGCTCAAGGTCTTGCCGAAATAGGCCGTGGCGAGCACCGCTTCGCGATTCGGAAGCGGTACTTTGGCCGCCTCGAACATCGTGCGCAGCGTGGTGTAACAGAAGGAGCTCTTGCGGAACTCCGCATCCGCGGCCTGCTCCTCGGATTGCGGCACCGAGTTGATGAATTCCAGAATGTCATCAAGGGTCACGCGCCCATAGGCGTGATAAAGAGCCGTAATCGTCAGCGCCAGCAACTCGCGAACGGCCTTCAGCCAAAAGCTGTTCTCGTTACTCATCGAATGCGTGTCCCTCTTCAAGGATGGTCATGAAGGCATCGACTACGTTGTCGACCAATCCGCCGCCCAATTCGGCGGGGAGCGACATCAGGTAGTCGATAAAGCCGAATCGGTAATGGCCGCCTGGAGTGAGGCGGATCACGGAGGCCGTGCGACCGTTGGCATGCGCATAGGCCTCCCAGCGATCGGCTTCATCCGGCTTGGCGCAAAGCACCAATCCGCCATAGCCGGCGCGCAGTAGCGCATAGGCAATGGCGCTGCCGCTGCCGCTGGTTTTGCCGCTGCCGGTGCCGCCGAAGATCAGCGTATGTTCAAAGCTATCCCGCACCGTCCAGTAGTCGGCTCCGTTGCCGGAGAGATCGAGCAGTGGCGCATCGAGGGACGTGACGTAGGCAAGGCGACTGCCTTGCGAACGCAACAAGGGCAATTTCATTGCTGCACCTGAAAACTGTTGCGGCGCGGCCGGTTTTTCACCGAACGCGCCGCAAACCGAGTTACGGGACATCCCGATTTGAATGGCCGGTTGCGTCCTCTGCGGGATCGCCGAAGCGACCGTCGTGCATATCGGCGGCGACTTTTGCGCCGACGAGGGTGCCGACTACGGGCCCGAACATGATCGTGCCGAGGATTCCTCCCCAAATTATCGCCTTTGTGCGTGATTCCATTGGCTTTTTGCTCCGTTAGCGGCCCCGCCTCGGAATGAGGATCGGGTGCCTACGGAGTGAGATAGGAGACAGGCACGGACATTCAATAACAAACGGAGAAAATATTTTATTCCGTGATTATCTACCCTTTTTGGAGGAAGACACCTCGCGCCGCCTCAAGGCCGAGGCTACGCGCGCAAGTTCGCTCGAATCTCCAGAGACGCTGGCTTCGCCGCGCCGTACCCGCTCTGCCCATTTGTCGTTTGTCTCTTCCAGCGTCGGCAGTTGAAAACCCTTAGGCAGCTCATTGCCGCGTTGGAGCCAGTTGTACAAGGCGCGATACAGCTGCGGATCAAGGCGGTTTACGTCAGGGCGAGTGAGCCCGCGTCCAAGCCACGGTCCATAATGGCGGGCTATGAAGGCTGGAGGAGTGTCGCCTGGCTGCTTGTGCTTGCTCCACAGAGCTGGCGCCTTCTTGGGTAACGGCGGCATGTCCCGCGAAGCTAGCCGCGAAGCGTTCCCAGCCCATTGCGGGAGATCGGGAAGGAGCGTGACTGCATTCTCGTACGGTGTGCGCTCCGGATGCTGGGCGAAGTAGTCGTTTATCCTTGCAAGCCGTTCCGCGGGAGTGCCGGAAAATTCTTCGTCTGTAGGTCCAGTTGAAATATGCGGGTGTGAAACTCGGTGATCTTGTTTACGTCGAGTGACCTCATTATCTTCCGATCCATAGTTAAAATCAACAATACTCTCCAACTGTGCAATTGTCCGACCTATACTCGATTCTATTTCCTTCTTTTTCTGTTGTAGCTCGTACACCATTTCATCGGCATAATAGGTTACCCTTCGCCGTAGATTGTCTGTCATAGGCCTAGTGGCCTTGGCCTCGTAGGCCTGTAGCTGCTTTACCGCCTTGTCCTGATATTCACGTATCTGGTTCTCTACCTTCGCCAGCGAACTCCGCAATTGAACTAAAGCTTTCTGAAGTTCGGCAGCGGTAGGTGGAGAAGGGTCGCGCGAAAGTCTCTCAGGATCGAACTTTGGTTCGCTAGCCGCGGGACGGATGACGACTCGATCAGGCAGCTTCAGTTTCCGGCTATTGTCTGCCAACGGGAGAGGCCTTGTGTGATTGACGGCCGAGCATAGCTTACGCGCCTGCGTTCGGTGATAGCACAAAATTTAGCAGATGGTCGGCAACTTACGGTACTTGCTAATCATACACCATTTTGAGGTCGAACGTCCTACCGACCCCCTAGGCCGCTGCGGAAGACGGCCGCACGATTTCCACCCGTTCGACCACGGGGGCGTCAGGGCGGGGAGGCTCGCGCCATACTCGCTCTGAATACTGGCAGATGAAGGTAACCTGCCTGCGGGAAAGTTTTTTGCGCAATTCACGCAAATTCCTCCCGTGGATCACGACGATGCAATCGGGCAGAAACAGCCGCAGTTCCTCTTCCCCGACAAATCCGACATGCATCAGATAACGGTAGTTAAACTCAATCCCGTCCGAGATCGTCGTGCCATCGATCCATCGGCAAATCTCGCAAGTCTCGCCGATATTGCCGGAGGGCAGATAGCCAAACGCCTTGTAAGGGCCGTCGCCCGGCAGCGGCTCGGGCGGCTCCGGTTCAGCTTCAGGTGGCTTGCCGCGGCCAAGCCGCTCCGCGAATGACGCTTGCGTGGAGTGCACGGCACCGAAGACGTTCTCGAAATCGCTATCGGTCAAGCGGCACCTCCGGGATCGGCTTGTGTCGCCGGAACTGCGAAGCAAAGTCCTCCGCCATGTCGTTCAGCCGCAGCACGAAATCCACCAGCTTGGCCGGGTCGCGCCGCTTGTAGTGCTCCATCTCCGCGTAAAGCGAGGCGCGCTTCTTCACCGCTACCCACTGCGTCAGCCGCTCCTTTAGGTAGCTGTACGCATGCTCAATGTGCCTCGCCAACCCGAAATACGGCTGCGCCGGGCGCGTGATGCCTTGCGCTGCTAGCGTGCGGTGATCGATGCGCGAGCTTGAGCCGGCGCGCTCAAGCGCCCGATTGGCGTTGCGTGACCACGAGGCGCGCCAAACATTCACCCGCCGCTGCGCTTCGATGGTTTCGAGCGCCGCCTTGTGTTCGGGAAGGCGTGTTTCGTTGAACAGCATCCGTGCCTGGCTAAGGGCCTTGGCGACCTCCGGTCGCTCATTCCAATCGCGTTCCTTCGTACGGGCAAAGCCGGTGGGGGACGCGGGATCTAGCCGGCGCATGGTGAGCATGATGTGCGCGTGCGGCTGCCGCAGGCCATCCACGGCCATAGGTTCGTGTATGGCAATGTCCGCAACCATTCCATCCCGTACGAAGTGGTTACGCGCAAAACTTCTTACAAGTTCGACCTGTTGGTCGCGCGAGAGCTCGCGGGGCAGGGTGATTTCAACCTCGCGGGCCAGCTGCGCGTCCGCCCGCTTTTCGGAGTGCTCGACAAGGTTCCACAGGGCTTGCCGGTCGAATACCCAGGAGGGCGCGCCTTGCGGCGCAAGTATCTCTTGGTGGACGACCGCGTTGTCGTATTCGAACCAGCGGGCTTGGGTAGCATCCCAAATCTTTTCGCCCGAACGGTACGCTGCCGCCGCGATCGCCGATCGGCGTGTGGCGCCGCCCGGCCTCGCTGCTCTGCCGAGAGAGCGAGACAGCACCTTGAGGCGAAGATGGTAGATTGCCAAACCAACTCCTACAAACGCCTGCCGAGCGAGGTAAGAAGTGGAGGGCTAAACCGCCATGGGTTCACTTATACAAAAGTCTGTACTCAGACTTTTGTGGTTCCTAGCGGTTTTCGCCTAAAGGTAGAGTTCGGCAGTCGTTACTCGCGTGATTGGTGCATCGAGCACACACTCGCGCGATGGCTTGGCAGGGGTTCGCGTCACCCCTCTTCACCCGACGATCCGTCTTGCGGCGGAGCAGGGCAATCCGTGCCCCGCACCCTGGACTCAGGTTCAGGCCACCTGAGACCGGCGTTTCCATTTTCGAGAAAGGCAACGCCGGCCGGTCGCACTCGGTCCCGCTATCGCTCCTGCGGGTGCGCCGCTTCGCGCGCCTTAACGGCGCCGGCCGGCCGGCGAGCCGGCGCGTCCCGCCTCGCTGGCGCGAGGCTCCTTGCAGCCCTCTGGCGACCAAGATGCGATGTGCGGCCGGCCTGATCCTGGCGGCCCGACCTGTCGTCCGGGCCGCGGCTCAGCCTCGGCCTACTGAGGCATGGAAAATGGGGTTGCATTGCAAAATCAGAGGCTTACATCTTCCGAAGAGTTTGCATGATTTTTCAATGAAAAAACTTGCAATGTTGCCCGTTTAGGACTATCTTGGGATCATGACCAAACTTGAGGAACTGAAGAAGCATCTGCGGCCAGGAGAGGTTTATCGGCGAGAGGAGTTGGCTAGATGGTCGACCGCCGTTGATCGGCATCTGAAGCAGCTGGTGTCGGAAGGAACGCTCACCAAATTGGCGGGCGGGCTCTACTACTGCCCGAAGCAGACGGCCTTCGGAAAGGCACCCGCGGATGATGAGGAGTTGGTCGAGACCTTCCTTAGGGATGATCGCTACCTCCTTGCCTCACCCAACGCTTACAACGCGCTCGGTGTGGGAACCACCCAGCTCTACAATGAGACCGTGGTTTACAATCACAAGCGGCACGGCAAGTTTGATCTTGGTGGCAGGGTCTTTGATTTTCGAGTGAAGCCGACCTTTCCCAAGACGCTCTCCAAAGAGTTTCTGCTGGTCGATTTGGTCAACAATCTGAATCGCGTTGCCGAAGATCACGGCATGGTTCTGGAGAAGGTGAAACAGCAGGCAACGCACTGTGATCCCACCCGCCTAAAGCGCGTTGCCCACGATTACGGCTCGGTGCGCGCGCGCAAATTCTTCTCGTCTGCCTTGGAAGGAAGCGCGGCGCACCATGCCGCGTGACTACCTGCATAACCATCCCGACTTTGCCGACCTCACTCGTATCGTGGCAACGGAGAAGAAGATCGATCCGGCGCTGGTCGAGAAGGACTATTGGATCATGCACTGCCTGTACGGGCTTCAGCAGCTCGGCATGCAATTCGAGCTTAAGGGCGGCACATCCCTCTCCAAGGGCTTCGGCATAATCGGCAGGTTTTCCGAGGATATCGATATTCGTATCGAGCCGCCTGAAGAGAGGTGTGTCGCCACCGGGCGAAACCAGAACAAGCCTGCACACATGAAATCCCGCAAGGCATTCTACGATTGGCTGGCGGAAACCATCCGCATCGACGGCATTTCTGAAGTGGTGCGCGATACGGCGTTTGACGATGCGAGATACCGCAGCGGCGGGATTCGCCTCAACTACAAAACCATTGGCGCACCTGCGGTCGGATTAAAGCAGGGCATCTTGCTTGAAGTCGGCTTTGACGACGTAACACCAAACCTGCCGCGAGATATTACCTCCTGGGCGTTGGCCAATGCCGCCACGAAGGTGGAAGTCATCGACAACTGTGCCATAGCCGTCGCCTGTTATCACCCGGGTTACACCCTGGTTGAGAAATTGCAGACGATCTCCACGAAATTCCGTCGACAGCAGGCGGACGGTCAGTTTCCCGCCAATTTCATGCGACACTACTACGACGTTTATTGCCTACTGGCAGAGCCTCAAGTGCAAGCATTCATAGGCACGGACGACTACCGGGCGCATAAGGAGCGACGATTCCGAAAAGGAGATAATCCGGTGATCGCCGAGAATGAGGCGTTCTTCCTGCGTGATTCCAACACACGCGCGCTCTATGAACGCTCCTATGCCGAGACGCGCGCGTTGTACTACCAGGGACAGCCGGCGTTCGCGGCCATTCTCGCGACGATCACGGAATTCGCGAAACGCCTCTAACGTCGGAGCGTTGGTAGCATTGCCGCGCACCGTTCATCGTATTGCCTGACAGCAACCACTCTTACCGCGTCATCATCAAAGAATCGAATCCAGGTGCGCACCGCAAAGCAGTTCATATAGTCTGTGCTTCAATGTTTCCGGTTGCTGCGTCTCACACTCCCAGACGATAAGCACGCGCCATCCACTCCGCCGCAGCAATCCGGAGTTATTCCTGTCGCGCCTGACATTCGTCTCGAATTTCTCGCGCCAAAATTCAACTCGGCTCTTGGGCATGGTCGCCTTAGGGCACTTCCTATGCCGATGCCAGAAGCAACCATGCACGAACACAACAGCATGATATTTGGGCAAGACGATATCCGGGGTTCCGGGCAAATCACTACGATGCAACGTGAAGCGGAATCCCAACCCGTGTAACAAGCGCCGTACTACAAGCTCGGGCGTCGTATTATGCTGGCCCACCGATCGCATTATCATGCTTCGCGTGGGATCGATTGTCCCGGATCCATTATGCCTTCTTTTTCGGCGGCTCAAAGTCGTCGATAGCTTCAAAGACACCCCATAACTTGTCGATTTTAACATGCTCTTCCAAATAGTCGCCGTAGGCTTGTTGCGCGTTTGTCAGCAATTCGTCGTAAAACACAATCCGAGCGTCAACTGACCTCAGACTCGCCTCGACACCCTTTCGTCCAGTGCCCGACGCGTCGTTCCATTCGGGCGGCGGCTTGCCGAGCAAGCAGATGATTTCTATGGGCCAATCCTTGAATGTCGTCTTTTCAAGAATCTTCTTTGCACCGTCGCGATACTTCCTGACCTGCTTGACCAGGTCGTCCACGGGGACAGCCACGGAAGCTCGCTTCAGCTCCACGATCACATGTTTCCCGCTCGTGGTGCGGTAGCCGATGTCGATTCTCGCTTTCTTTTCGGCGCCTTTGAGGGCTGCTGAATTCCCCTTGAGAAACTTGTTCACCAACGTTTCGGCATGCTCGCTGCCTTTCGTACGCTCCCAACCTGGATCGAGAAGCCACAGGTGCTCGTATATGTATCCTCGCAGTATTAGTTCCTTGTCGTTCGCCTTCAATTTCGTCTGAAGAGTCTTGATGACGTTGACTCGCATACGGACGATTTGACCGTAGTAGCTTAATTCAAGGTCATCGATGCTGTGGAAGATGCCGAGAATTTCGTCGAGGCTCTCGTCGGACAGGTTGTCGAGCTTGTCCAGTTCCTCTTTTCGCCGATAACTCTCGAACGCCAGGATCATCGACTTCAACAGTTCCTTTTTGTCGGACTCGTCCGGGGAGCGGATCGTGTTTAACCTTCCAATCCAACGTTCGGCCTTCTTCTTCGTCTCTCCCGTAAGATTTTCCAACCACTTGGATACTGCTGGAACCGCAGCGGCGGCCTTGGCCCCATCGGCGCGCCGCCAGTCGCTCCATTTGCCCGCGACATAACGGAGTTCCGACAGAACGATTTTCTTGAGCCCTTCGAACCGCGGATCGTCCTCCTTCAAGGATTGCCGACTGCTCGTCGCGATATCGGTTTTCTTGGTGTCGTCCAGCTCTTCACAATGCAATTCGCCCACGACGTAGTCTGCATAGATTTCCTTCTGCCCGAAACTATCCAGAATGTCCTCCTGCGCCATTTTCCCGCGCATGAAGATCGCGAGCCGATTGAGGTTATCGCCTTCCTCATCCTTTAGCTGACTGGGGTTTGAGACGGTGCCGATCCATCCCGAAAGGCTAATTCCAGCTTTCTTGAGTTCAGCCTGAATCACGCTGGACCGGCTTTCTGCCGTACGCTCAAGATGCTTGCACGTCTTTGCGAACTCGCTTTGGCCGCCATAGGTCCAAAGGTATTCGATGAAGTTATGATATCCGCGGTCTTCCGGCGTGATCTCTTCCCCATCCACCGCGACCTTGAAGCCGAATTTCACTCCGATGACGGAAAAACGTCTCGCGACGCGCCGCTTGACGCCCTCCGAAGTCATGCTCGATAGGGACTTCGAAAGGCCGGACAGGATGATACGGGTTCCTTTCTTTAGGTCCTTAGGCCACTCGGTCAGCTCCTTAGGCTTGTAGGTCGGCTGCCCGTTGCCGGCGATCGCCTTTCGAATGACTTCACGGTCCATTTCGAACGCCGTCCGTTCTCCGGCTCGCGTCGTGTAGACCTGAGCAACCTGAGCGACGGAAAATATGGAGAGCTTTCCGATGCCCTTCCGTCCCATCGGCTTTCGCCCGCCAGGTGTCTTGTCCCCCAACTCGTCGCGACGCCTGAAACCCACCGTCAGGAATCGGTCGATCACTTCATCGCGATTCATACCGACACCGGTATCCTCGATGGTGATCGTCTCGCTACCCTTGTCCAGCGTGATCGATACCGTCTTTGCGTCAGCATCCCACGCGTTGGCCACAATCTCCGACAAAACGGCCGGTATGTTGCTGTAGAGATTGATCCCCAAATGCTCCAGCGCATTGAGGTTGATGCTCATCATCAATTCGCGCGGTTGCGGTTTAGTCATGAACGTTCTCAATGTGAGCCTTGACCGCGCTCGCTATTGAACTCGCTAGCCTGACCGGAACGGCATTCCCGATCAAGCGCCCCACCCGCTTGAAATGGATTCGCTCACCGGGCGCGACGAACTCATAATGCCGAGGGAAGCCCTGTAGCAACGCTCCCTCGCGCAAGGACAATGCGCGATTCTGTTCGGGATGACCGAAGCGACCGTTACCGAAGCCATAAAACTGTGTCGTGATCGTAGGTGATGGATCATCCCAGGTCATTCGCCCATAGACCGAGGAATATCCCTTTCCTGAGCGCACTTTGTGACAATCGGCTACGAGACGTCGGTTCCAGTCACGCCAAGTGCCTCCTGGGCGTGCGCCTGAAATCCGCCGCAAATTCGTATCCGACAACTTGCTGGCACGATGAAGCGGGTCGCGAGCCGATACTTCGCCGTGCTTCAGTGACGGTAGTTTGCCGATTTCCTGTCGAACCGTTCGATGCCTACCGACATGAGTCGGTTTCGGGAGTTCGATATGACCAAGTCGCGATGCCAGAAGCACGAGCCTTGAGCGTGTTTGAGCGAGTCCGAAATCCGGAGCATAAAGCACGTCCCAAATGACGTAGTAGCCACTCGCCTCAAGTGAGCTGACGAATTCTTCAAAGACCCCTCCGCCTCTAAACGTCAGCAGGCGAGGGACGTTTTCCATCGATAGCACGTCAGGTCGGACTTCGGATACGAGCTGCCCAAATCGCGCGAGAAGTTGCCATTTGGGATCGTCATTCTTCTGATTGTACGTCGAGAAGGGCTGACAGGGGGCGCATCCGACGAGAACCCGCGCTCTTCCCGGAGTGAACAGAGCATTTATCTCCTTCGCTTTGAGGAGGGTCACATCTCGGCGAATGAAGGGAGCACCGTTGTTGTGCTCGAACGCATACCGGCAACTTTCATCGACATCGAAACCACCTGCGATATGGAAACCTCGCTGGCCGAAGCCGTGAGACAATCCTCCTGCGCCGCAAAAGATATCGACTACGTCCGCCACCGGTCGCCGGGCGCGGCGATGGGGACCGGTGCCATCAGCAACATGTTTCTTTTGTGCGCCCCTTCTCACTTCGCTTTCCTCCGATCCTGCAACTCCTCTCCCGGGACCTCGATTCCGGCTTCCGCAAGCGCACGCAACACGATCACTCGCATCGGGTCGCCGCTTTCCGCAGCACGAATTCTAAGATTCTTCTTCGTGATCTTCGGAACGGTAATTTGAAGCGTGTCTTCGCCTGAGACGATTTTCCGCTCGCGGTTCCCGCCACGTTTCATTAGATCATGATAACAAGGTTTACTGAGAGAGCAACACAAGGCTGCTTCCCCAGCCGCGCGGCTTGGTGCTCTACTCCCGCGCCCGGATCAATTTTTGCGCCGCGTTGACGGCGGACATGATTCCGCCCCCAACCTTCATATCCAGCATCAGCATCAAGTCCGGAAGGTCGGCGTATTGAATGGCTAACCCACGTTGCTTAAAGGCCGCAAGTTCCGTGGCCTTGCGATAACCCGCCACCCCCCACCCTTCGGAAAACGCGCTGCTCGAGTTGGCGCTGCGCGTGACGGGAACGATGCGCACGTAGTGAAATCCCTTCAGCGCCGCTGCGCGCCGATTCATACAGTGGCTCAGAATCTTGTCGGTGAGGTCTTCAAGGGGAAACGCCTTGCGATACGCTTGACGATAGCGTGTGTACTCAATCCGAACCCAGACTTGTTGCCGCTGGTAGAAGATGCGCGATTCCTCTCGATCCCAAATGGGCAGCCTGTCGTCCCGGAGAGGCGGTTCATCGATGTGAACCAGGAGCGCCCCCCGCGGCATTCCTCGCCCTAAAGGTTGGACGATTTCGCCGATGTAGGTACGTATCGCGCTTTCGTCCACGGCCGCGACCGGCACGTGCAGGCATTCCGGCATCCCAATACGCCGGAAGGCATGCTCCTTCGCCGCGTAATCTATCGCGCGTACCATCAGTAAAATGTCGCCCAACGCGAAGCGAAAGCAACCTCAAACCGGCGCACGAGAGACGGCAACCAGTCTCATCCGGGTCCGCCGCGACATGGAGGACGATCTGGTCAAACGCTTCTTCGAGGAAATTAACGGTCGCGTCGTGGAGGCCCCACGTTGCCGACATCCACTGTGATTTTTTGGCAGGACTAGTCATTCGCCGAACCAGCTTCATCCGCCTCCAAGACGGCCATCCTCCAATCACTATCCTCCGGGATCAGCCAATGCCCAATCGACTCATGAGTGCTAGGCGCGTATCTTCCTCCCGGCCCTGACGGCGCCGCTTGTTCGACCCGCCAGCCATAGCCTAGTGAATGAAGCAAGAATAATGGCGCATAAGGCGAAGTCTCGCAGTCGCCACCTAGAAAACCGCTATCCACTCGGAACTTCGTCGTTGAACCGAGCACCGGTTCGTCACGGTTTGTCAGTCCTTTCCGGTCCATTACCGTCCGCTGTCGGTCGCCGAGATTTCGCAGTGCGTCGTCTATCTCGTACGATAATACCCGAGCGTCGCCAGCGACATCCGATTGAGGAGTGAGCAGTCGGCTGCGCTTCAATAGCAAGAGTCGCAATTTCCTCAAGCTGTCAGCCTCTGACTCCGCGATCTCGGCAATGAGTTCGAACGGCGCGTCGGGCGAATAGGGTATATTGCCAATAGCGCTTCCAATGGCTCCAGCCGCGCGAACATTCGGAATTGCGTTGCAAGCCTCGGCAAACAATTGTTCGAAAGGTCCGTGACCAGGATTAACGCAACCAACACCCGCTGCTGGAGCAACGATTAACCGACCGGACTTGACTAGTTCGCGAGCTTCCGTTGCCAGAAAGAGGATCACATCTCGTGGAAGGGTCTGGAGCTGACTCAGCCCCATAACCCACTTTCGGCCGGCGGGATTGCTCAGCACCGTTCCGGCAAAGAGTATGTAGCTCCCCACGCCTTTGGCTTTATAGTCGAGCGGTACTACGATTCTCGAGGGACCCGGTTGGGTTGTCCCTTTCCACAGAAGAACAAGGAAATCCGCGTACAATCCCCACATCCGCACGGCCTGCTTCACGTCTGCCAGGCTTCGTACTTCGAGCAGGACGTTGAAGCTGTTAGGATACTGTTTTGCATTACGCGCGAGCCTTGCTAGGTGCTCGCTCCCCCAAGCTTCATAGGCGCCCTCCAAGTAACCCGGTTCAGAATTCAAAATGTCATCCCACCAGCTAATAAGCTGGCTAAGCACAGCGCTGTTGGCTTCAGCAAGGGATGACGCCTTAGCCGAGTCCAGCTCATCGCTCGGCACTGCTCGCTCTGAAATACTGAGCAACCTGCGATGCATTTCTTGGTTCAACGCCACACGCGCACGTACACGCGTTCTCTCCGATCTCACAACTTCATGTTTGTCCGGAAAGCCTTCAATTTTTGCACAGGCTTCGTCGCTTATTGCCTGCAAGCCGAGCTGGGACGCGTAGTTGGCCATCTGCGCATAAATGTCGAGAGACTCGCGGGAGGGTTCCTCACGTTCGATGAGAAGCGCTGCCTCCCGTACCTGCACTAGGGCTTCTTCTGTTTGACCGTTGTCACCCAAAGCTATTGCCAATCCCATCTTTGCAAACGCGACACTTTTCGGTTCGCCCCCCGCGTGTTTGAGCGCTTCCCGCGCCAACCGCACTGCGCTATCGCTGTCGCCTGTCTCACGGTCAATTTGCGCAATCAATTGGTTTACGGCGCTGTGAATCAAAGCGTCATCCGGCAGCTTGCACACATCCAATAACGCTTGCGCCTTCCGCTTCGCTACCGCTAGATCGCCCAATCGGAAAAGCATTGCTGCTTCGGTATACAAGATGCCCACAAGGAATCGTGAACCGCCTCCGTCACCTTTCTCCGCTAGGCGTATGGAAGCTTGTACGGCGCACAGCGCTGTTCGATGGCTGCCATGGTGTGACAGCCTATTCGACATGTTCATAAGCTGTTCCGCCGCTCTTGCCGCTTGACGGCCGGAGGAACAGGCGTTTTCCAATTCCGCTATTCGCCTTGTGACCCCATCTTCGTCCTTAGTAGCCACCGAGTAGTGTATTCCTGCTTCAATTGCGGTTCGCAGCACTTCCCCATTAACCACATCGGGGAAGGTCCTCGCGTAGTCTTCACATGCAACAAGGACCGCTTTCGCGTCGTCAAATTTCTCATCATTGCAAAGTTCGTGCACCAAAGACGCACGAGCCGCACAACGCTGGTTTGCCTCGGGGCTTTTCTCATCTTCCGCAAATTCACTTGCGGACGCGACTGCTTCCCGGAGCGTTTCCGTGGCGTCAGCTCTATTTCGTTCCGTGTTCTGCGACGCGGCTTTGGCCCGATAGAAGAGTATCTTTGTAGCCACAGATTCTAGTTTGTCGAACTTCCGCGCTGCCTCAGCTAGGTAGTCCTCGGCTGACGCGTTTCTGCGAGCACTACAAGCCAGCGCAAGAGAGACTAAGACCTCCACCTCGTCCTTTTCATTGTTTGCGGCTCTCGCTATTGAAAGCGCTTCCTTCAATTCTGCTATCGCCTGAGTTTCTTTGCCGTCATCCCACAGATCATGCGCGAGGTTCAGCTTGCCAACGAAGGCAATATGTTGTGGATCGTCGATCGGGGCGGCCCCGTAGAGAGAGATCATGGCCTCGATCGGAAGCTCTCTGAACCGGCTGAGCAGCTCTTCGTAGCTCCAATGACCAACCCGGATTTCTGGATGAGCGATGCCTAGATCGAGCAGCTTCTTTTCTACAGCGGGTGGTAACCCCGAGCGTGAATTATGGACAAAGACCCAAGAGTCAAAATGTTCCCGCCAATGGGGCAATGCCTCTTGGAAATCCTCATTGATCTTTTTAACCGTGTCGGCCTCGCGCATTTCGTTAGGTGCGTACACCTGAAATAGAGTGCGAGCGGATTTCAGAAAGCCATCGTTCTTTCTATCGCCTGAACGGCCCCAGGGCCTACAGGCGATGAAATCGTCTGGGTAGGCCTTGGACATGATTGCCAAAAACAAATCCTGAAATGCCGCTCCCTTTGACGAGAGAAAGGCATTCTCGAATTTCAGCACATAGTAAGCATCGACTTGTCGGTTCACGACTAGGCCTGACGAAGCTGTGGAAACCAGATGATCGGAGATAATCTAAGCTGGCTTGGCACTAAAAATATTGCATGGATAGTGAAGGGCTGCGGCCCCATCGCCGTCAAGACCAAGACGAGCGCAGAGTGCGCCAAGCGACCTTACGGAAGGAAATTCTTAGGGCGCTGCCCCTCGCGCGCGCAAGGATGCGCTACGCCTTTGGCGTCGTTTCCCCATTCTTCCGCGCTTCGCTTGTGCAGAACGGGTGATCCCCCTCGCCGCCGTCGCCCTTGCGCTTGCTACCCCCGGTCTCGCCGACGGGCAGGGGTTCAGGCGCAAGCTGAACCCGAAAGGGCAAGGGAAGTGGCAAGGAACAGCACCATCATCATCGACGGGAAGCGGTATCTCTGGCGGGACATTCTCAAAGCGCGCCGCGAGCAGAAACTCGCCGAGGCAAAGGCCAAGCAGCCAACCCTGTTCCGACTCATTGAGGATGCACGGCCGACCAGCCAGCGGACAGCCGCAGGGCGCTACGCGCAACCCATCTTGTTCAACATCATCGACAAGCAAGATTGACCTGCCCCCTCATGCCGTGGTGGTGATGATCAACATCGCCACCAGCGGGTCTCCGCCGATCTCAAGCACCGTTTAGATATGGGCAGGCGTTCGCCAGCGAATTAGTCGAAGATTTCGTCGTCGAAATCGTTGTCGAGATAGGAACGAGCGCGGCCAGGCCATTGGCCAAGACACGCCACACACAAGCCGGGCCGTGTGATGCGGCCACGGCGGCACTGCCGGTTGCCGGGCGTGTCCTCCCCCATAATCAATAGGCTTTCGGTATCGGATAGCATTTGCTGAGTCAGCCGAACGCCGGGAGCGACCTCAAATTCACCTAGCAAGGCCGTGCAGTCGGGGACGTATCCGAGCTCGTCTTCAATGCGCGCCCACACGCCGAGCTTCGATCGACATCTCAGCCGTTCCGCTACCGTCTGGAAATCGGCCTTGCCAAGATAGAGCAAGCGCCGCGATTTGCGATGCTGCATGGCATACAAGACGCGCGTTGCATGGAGACCGGGGTCACCCTGTTCCAGACGCCGCCAGTGTACTCGCACGTGGGGCTCTACCCGCCGCATACCGTCATCATCGATTCGCCATGGGAGCCTACACCTGCGCGGCAACCGCAGGCACCATGAGCAGGTCGGGCGCTCTACAGAGCGCCGCTGGCGGCGCTTTTGCGGCTTTTACCAGAAAAATCAGCACACTGTTCGCACAGCCACCGGACAAGGCGGAAATTCGCTTGCCGAATCAGGAATTTAGTGTTTTCTGGTTTCAACAGGTGATCCGATGCGTCTGACGGAAGAATTGGCACAGCGCCGAGCCGCTGAACGGAGAAATTAGCACAACGTCTAGCACACTAGCTCATCTGTACTGAAAAAAAGCTAGTAATTACAACTTCTTAGCGTTTCTGCTAGAGGACTTAAAATCCGTAGTCCCGGAAGGGACGTGACCGTTCGAGTCGGTCCGGGGCCACCAGCCTACGCGTTAGGCCAGGACGATCACTAGTCACTGGACGTCGACGGGCCACTAGCCTCAGCCCCTCTTGTTCAACATCATCGACAGGCCGAACTAACCTCGCCATCACACCGTGGTGACGGTAATCATCATCGGTTCCAACGACTAGACCAGACGTTCACCCGCGAATTACCAAAGAATTCGTCGTCGAAATCGTTGTCGAGGTAGGCACGAGCACGGCCGGGCCATTGGCCAAGACAGGCGACACACAAGCCGGGCCGAGTGATCCGGCCCTTGCGGCACTGTCGATTGCCGGGCGGGTCCTCACCCATAATCAACAGGCTTTCGGCATCGGACAGCATTTGCTGAGTCAGCCGAACGCCGGGAGCGACCTCAAATTCTCCCAGCAAGGCCGTGCATGATGCGACGTACCCGACCTCCTCCTCAATCCGCGCCCAGACGCCGAGCTTCGACCTGCACTTGAGCCGTTGCGCCACCGTCTGGAAATCCGCCTTGCCGAGATAGAGCAGCCGGCGCGATTTGCGATGTTGCATGGCATACAGGACGCGCGTTGCGTCCAGACCGGGATCATCCCGCTCCAAATGTCGCCAGTGCACTCGCACATGAGGCTGTATCTGCGGCACGCCCGACTCGTCGCAATCGATTCGCAGCACGAGCTTACACCTGCGGGGCGCAAACGGGCGGCTTTGCAAGCGCCGCTAGCACCGCTCTTTTCGGCCAAAGCACAAAACCATATAGACCGTATCAGCCGTCGTCGGCCTTCAGCTCAGCCATTAAATCGGCGACCTGTGTACCTGGAGCGTTAAGCGCGAGCCCGCGCCGAACGGCATAACTTGCCAGGAAGAATTCGTGGAAAATTCGGAATACGAAATGCAGGTTGAAGCCAGTCTTTTGATATTGGCCGTGCGGTACAAGAAGCGAGTTGAGCGCTACTTTGACGATGGCATCCGAGTCGGTCGGAAAATAGCCCGATGCCATCAAACCCACTTGATCAGCGTCGATAGATTCGGTGAGCGCGATGCAGCCGTCCGCCTCCGTCGTCATCTGCATGGCGACCTCTTCCATTAGCGTCATGATACGGGTGGGAAAGTTCGGCTCAAACTGCCATCCCTGCTCCGGCGTCTTCGCCTTGTGCGCGATGTCTCGGCGTATTTTGTGCAGAGACCATTCCAAAATTAGCCGCGCACGACCCATGCGTCGCACGCCGTGGTTGGCAACGTCATCGAGAATCAGTCTTAGAAAAAGCGGATGAGAGGAAAGCGCGCCGTAGAAGTCCTTATCCGTACCGTCATTTAGAGTGACAAGAAAATCCTTCAATCGCTCGGCTTGTGCCATCTTCCTCGCTTTGATCAGTTGGACGACGCTGCCTTCGACAAACAACTGGATGTCGGACTTTTGCCAGGGTTCGAGGGTGAAGACCCGTATGGGCTTTTTCCAACCGTGCTTCTCGCTAAAGACCATATTGCCCAATTTCATGTTCTCGAACGTCGCAATAAAATGCTCGCGCCGTGTGGTGAGCATGATCGGACAATGGATGTCGGCGATGCTGTTCATCAGGATCGCCATGCCTTCGGGACGCGCATAAAGCCGGTTCTCGTCCAGGCCATCCAGAAGAAATATGTATTCATGATTCTCGCTTAGCTTTCGGTCGGTAGGGCCGATGATCTCGCGAAGTAGCGGTGATGCCAGGCGCAGCATCTCTTGATCGACTCCAGAAAAATCGTCGAAGACGCTCGCCGCCCTCAACGCCTCTTCCAAAAGCACGCTCAAACCGCTGCCAAGTCTGCTCGGCGAGAAATAGGCGCACTCGGCAAATATGATCGTGGGACCGACAACGCTCGCGCTCGCCGCGAGCAACCCCGTCGTCGATTTTCCCGTGCCGAAGTTACCTATCAGAAGGGTGAATTTCGATTCTGACCGTGATTGGACAAGGTCACTAATATTGCGGCGGCTCGGCTCGGAGACAACGCGAAGCTCAGGCGATTTGAGCGAATGGAAAAACAGTTCACTCTCGCCTGCAGGGACATTCAGCAGCGGATCGCCCGTAACCTCGAACAACTGCCGAAATTCGGCGAGCTTGCGTTTAGCAGCGAGCCGAAGGGCGACGGCGAGATGCGCTCGAAGCGCGTCCCGACAGCCGCTTAAAAGGCGATCGATGTCCAAAAACTCTACGGCGTCACACTTTCCGGCGGCGACAAGACCGTCGAGCATTTTCTTTACTTTTGCCTCGAAATCCTTGGCGCGTCCGTCCCTGTTGTGGAGAAATACGAAAAGCCGACTTCGATAAGGCGAGGCTGCGAATGCTTCTATGGACTTCTTGGCTTGCCTGACTTGATCGTCACCGGGGATCGTAACGCTGAAGCCTTTGCATTGAACAGCAACATCGATACCGTCGTTTTCATCGCGTACGAGAAGATCGATTCCGACCCGGTCAAGTCGCTGCTTTGGGGGCGGTGGCGCAATGCCGGGAAAGCGAAATCTGAGAACGCGTTCGGCGCCACGTTCAAAGAAGCGGTCCTCCATCTCGTGAAGCTCCCGCTTAATATCCTTCCAGGGCGCTGATTTCATTGCTCGATCCGTGGATATCTCAATGACTGCATTAGGTGTCTACTTCAACTGTGAATATACGGTCTTTCCAAAAAAAAGAACCTCTGTGCCCACTGCGTCGGCGACACCCACGATGATCTTTCGTCTTTTGATTTTCGAGTGCTTAAAAGGTTGGGTGCCGCGGCGCGTTGGGGGCGCTGCCCCTCGCGCCCACATGGGTAGGCTTCGCCTACGGCGTCGTTTCGCTACTCTTCTGCGCTCCGCTAGTGTAGAGCGGATGATCCCTCCGATCTCGCCGACAGGCTATAGTAGAAAGCAGCCATCGTGCTTGCAGGGAAGCGGTATTCCGGGCGGGGATGTGCGCCGCTTCGCGGCGGTAGGTCGCTGGCTAGGCCCACGACAAATTCAGGCCAGGACGATCTTGTCGCGGCCGTGCGCCACCGCCTTGGTGGCGTTGCGGGTGTCCACCACCAGCTTGGACCAGCGGACCAGCGCCTCATAATCGAAGCAGTCGTGGTCGGTGGTGATCATCACCGCGTCGAAGCCCGACAGCGTGGGCTCGTCGAAGGCGACGCTCGTCATGCCGCGCAGCTTGGCGTATTCGCGCGTGGGCGGGAGTTCCGGGAAATATGGATCGAGGTATGACACCTCGGCCCCCAAGCCCTGCAGGATGTCGATGATCCGCAGCGCCGGGCTCTCGCGCAAATCGTCGACGTTCTTCTTGTAGGCGATGCCGGCCAGCAGGATCTTCGCGCCGCGAATGGCGCGGGCAAAGCGGCCGTTGAGCGTCTCCTGCAGGGTGCTCACCACGGCCCGCGGCATGGCCCGGTTCACTTCGCCCGCCAGCTCGATGAACTTGGTGTCGAACTCGAAGGCGCGCGCCCGCCACGACAGATAGAAAGGATCGATGGGAATGCAGTGGCCGCCGAGCCCCGGCCCGGGATAAAACGCCATGTAGCCGAACGGCTTGGTCTTGGCCGCGTCGATCACGTCCCAGATGTTGATGCCCATGCGCGCGTACGCGAGCTTCAGCTCGTTGACCAGCGCGATGTTCACCGCGCGGAAGATGTTCTCGGTGATCTTCACCGCTTCCGCGGTTTCGGCGTCCTTCACCACATGCACGCGCTCGAAGGCGACGCCGTAGAGCTTCGCCGCGATTTCGCCGGAGCGCTCGTCGCAGCCGCCGACGATCTTCGGGATGGTGGTCGTCTCGATCTTGCTGCCGGGGTCTTCGCGTTCCGGCGAGAAGGCCAGGTAGAAATCGCGGCCCGCCTTCAGCCGGCTGCGCTCTAGAATCGGCAGCACGACCTCGGTCGTGGTGCCGGGATAGGTGGTGGATTCCAGCACCACCAGTTGCTCGGGGCGCAGATAGGCGGCAATCGCCTCGCAGGTGGAGATGACCGCCTGCAAGTCCGGTTCGCGGGTGGGTTTCAGCGGGGTCGGCACGCAGATGAGAATGGCGTCCATGCCGGCCAATTCGCTGAAATCTGCGGTGGCGCGGAAGCGGCCGGAGCCGGTCATCGCCTCAACCTTCTCGCCGGAGAAATGGTTGATGTAGCTCTTGCCCTTCGACAGCTTGTCGACTTTGGCGGCATCGATGTCGAAGCCGCACACCTTGAGACCCGCCTGCCAGAAGGCGTGGCTCAGCGGCAGCCCGACATAGCCAAGACCGATGATCCCCACCGCCAGGGTGCGGGACGCAAGCTTGCTGTCGAAGTAGAGGGTGCCATCGACGGCGACGCGAATGTTCATTGGGGGCTCTTTAACCGCGCTGTGCGCCAATGGGCGCGTGACCCGTTCGCAAGAGCAAATCCCGGACCAGCGTATGGCCGAATTCGTGCATCGCAGCCCGGCGTGCTTGTGCCAAACCGGCGCGAACGTGCCGAAAGCGCCGAACCTGGACGCGGATTTTGAGCCTTAAACGCAAACTCCTGCGCCAAGCGGGCGCCCTGTTGCCGGCGGGACTGTTGCGATCGCTCGGCCGGCCGGTTGCGCTGTTCTTTCATGGGGTCGAGCGGCGCATCGCCGACCCGGCGCTGCAGTTCAACCACCACACGCTGGAGGATTTCCACGCCATTGCCGCAGCGCTGAAAGCCGATTTCGACGTGGCGCCGTTAACCGACCTTGGCGCCGTGCTGAAGCGGCCGGAGCGGCATCGCCGCACCGTCTTCCTGATGTCGGACGATGGTTACGCCAACACCCAGCTTGCGGCGGACGTGCTGGAGGATCTGCATCTGCCTTGGACGCTGTTCGTCAGCACCGAGCACATCGACACCGGCGCGCCCAATCCGATGTTTCAGGCCCGCCGCTTTCTTCACCACGCGCCGGACGGCGTTTACCGTATTCCCCACGTGCCGGAGCCGATCCGCCTGAACGGAGCGCGCGCCGCCGTGGCCGAAGAGACCATCCACGGCATCCGCTTCCTGCCTGCGGACGCGGCCCGCGAAACGATCGGCGCCATGGCGGCCGCGCTCGGCCGCGGCGGCGCCGCGGACAATGGCGACTATTCCAGCGAGCGATTTCTCACCTGGGATGAACTGCGCGGGCTTGCCGCACGCGGTGTTGCCATCGGCGCGCACGCGCACTGGCATTGGGCCATGCACCCTCGCGAGAATCCCGAAATGCTGCGGCAACAGGCGGCAATGCCCCGGCAGCGCATCGAAGCGGAAGTGGGGCCGTGCCGCACCTTCGCCTATCCGTTCGGCAACAAGCGGGACGTTTCGGCGTTGGCCTGGCGCGCGGTGCGCGATGCCGGTTACGATTACGCGTTCACCACCATGAGCGGAACCCTGAGCGCGCGCCAGAATCCCTGGCTGCTCCCGCGTTATGGCCTAGCGTTGCAGGAACCGAATATGGCGGGAACGCTCCCGCTGCTGCGGCTGGGAAACCCGCGGCTCGCCCGCTGGCAGCGCGGCCTGAATTGATCCGCACACCGATCTGAACGGCCGCCGTCCCGCTGCGGGACACAGATGTTTACCAATCCGGCATGCCGTCTCGGGACTGTCCCTGAAATCCAACGTTTGCGCCGGCATCATCCCGCCGTGACACACCCGCCTGAAAGTTCCATGGCGCGCCTTCTGCAAATTGCCGCCCGCGGAGATTTGAGCGGACAGCCGGCGTGGGTATCGAGCAGCGTTTCGCCGACACGTTTACCGAAGCGATCCGGCTGGAACTCGAGCCGGCACGGCGGCTCCACAGCCCGGCGCGGCTCGAGCTTGCCGCCAAGCGTCTCCTCGACATCGGATTGGCGGCGGTCTTGCTGTGCATGCTGGCCCCGGCTCTGCTGGTCACGGCCATCCTGATCCGCCTGGATTCCGCGGGGCCTGCCTTGTTCCGGCAGACGCGGCTGGGCTTGCGCGGCAAACCGTTCGACATCCTCAAATTCCGCACCATGACAGTACTGGAAAACGGCGACCGCATCGTCCAGGCGACGGCCAACGATCCCCGCGTGACGCGCATCGGCCGGCTCCTGCGCAAGGCCAGCATCGACGAGCTGCCGCAGCTCATCAACGTGCTGAAAGGCGAGATGTCGCTCGTCGGGCCGCGTCCGCACGCCCGCGCCCACGACGAACATTACGCCCGGGCGATCGACAACTATCGCATCCGGCAGGGCGTGAAGCCAGGCATCACCGGCTGGGCACAAGTGCAGGGCTTTCGCGGCGAAACCCCGACGGTGGAAGCGATGCGCCAGCGGGTGGAATGCGACGTCTGGTACGTCGATCATTTCAGCCTCTCGCTGGACCTCCAAATTCTCCTCCGCACGCCGTTCGAAATCTTCCGCCACAGGAATGCCCACTGATGCCCGCTACGGCCCGGCAAATCGCCGCTCGACTGGATACGCCGCCCCGTCATGAGCGGCGCGGCTCCCATCGCGCCTATCGCGAGGTTCTGGTCGGCGGCATCCGCACCGCCTGCCTCTCGCGTGCGCAGCTCACCGCACTCATGGTCGGCGACTGCCTGGCGGCGCGCGGCGGCAACCGCCGCCCAAAGCTCGTCTTCGCGTCGAACGGCCACGCCATCGCGCTGGCGGCAACCGATGCGCAGTTCCGCCGCTGTTTCGAAGCCGCCAATCTCATCCACGCCGACGGACAGCCGGTGGTGCTTGCCTCGAAACTGCTGACGCGACATCCCATTCCGGAGCGCAGCGCCACCACCGATTTCATCCACGATGCGGCGCGCGCTGCGGCGGAAAGCGGCCTCGGTTTTTTTCTTCTCGGCGCGACGGAGCGCGTGAATGGGCAATGCGCCGCTGCACTGGAGCAGCAATACACGGGCTTGCGGGTGGTGGGACTCCGCCACGGCTACTTCGGCCGGGAGGATGAAGCGGCGATCTGCGACGCAATCAACGCCTCCGGTGCCGATGTCCTGTGGGTCGGGCTCGGCGTGCCGCTGGAATACGATTTCTGCGTCCGCAATCGCCATCGGCTGAACGCCGGCTGGATCGTGACCTGCGGCGGCTGCTTCAACTTTGTCACCGGCGATTACGCGCGCGCCCCCGCCTGGATGCAGGCCAGCGGACTCGAATGGCTCTACCGCGTGCTGCGCGAACCGCGCCGCCTGCTGTGGCGCTATGCCGTGACCAATCCGCTGGCGATATTCGCGCTGCTCACCAGGACCGCATCGGCGATTCCGGCGACCGTGCAAACTCCGGCGCTGGACGCCGCCGCGCGATGAGCGCGCTTGCCCTAATGCTGGCGGCGTTTGCGCGTGTGCCGGCAGAGAACCGGCAGAGCGAAGCTACACGGATGCTCGCCGCGGCGACGCGCTACAGCGTGTCCGCCTTCGGGCCGATCGGAGTCTCCGGCGCGCATCTCATCGCCGCGTTGATTTTTCTCCACACCCTGTCGCGCAATGCATTCGGCCTGTTCTCGTTTCTGCTGGTGGTGGCGCCGTTCGGCCTGAGCATCTGCGGCGCGTTCTTCGCCCCGCCGATCGCGCGCACCGCCGCCGCTTTCGACGAAGCGGCCGAAGCGGTGAAGTTCACGCTGTTCAAAGCCAGCGCCGTCTTCTCCGGCGCAGCGACGTTGGTCATCGGCGCGCTGATGGCGATGAGCGGCGCGGACGCCGGATTGGCGGCCATGTTCGGCCTCTACGGCGGGGTGATGTCCCTGCGCTGGTTCGCGCGCTGCTGGGCATATGCGAACGGACGCACCGTCCGCGTGCTGTCATCGGATCTGGTCTACAGCGGGGTGCTAGTTGCCGCGCTGGCGGCCCTCGTCGCCCTTCGCCAACTCACCATGAGCTACGCCGCCGCGACGCTGCTGGCCTCCGCCGTCGCCGGCCTGCTGGTCTTCGATCTCGCGCATCTGCGCGACCACCTTCGAGCGCTGAAAGCCGGCCGTCTCCGACCTTTCGTGCAAATCTGGCACGATATGTCCGGCTGGGCGGTGATGGGGGTGGTGCTGAGCGAAGCCACCGTCAACGCGCACTCCTACCTCGTCACCTTCATCTCCGGACCGCATGCCTTTGCCGTGCTGGCGGTCGGCGGGCTGCTGATGCGGCCGGTGTCCCTCGTGTTGGCGGCGCTGCCCGACATGGAGCGGCCCCTCATGAGCCGCAACATTGCCGCCAAAGACCTATCCGGCGCTTTCCGGATCGTTAAGGAATTTCAAACGGCCGCCGGTGCAATTTGGTTCGCGACCATCGCACTGGCGGGCGTGCTGCTGACATGGTTTCCCCATCTTCTGCTCAAGAACGAATACGCGCTCGGCGACGTGCTCGCGGTGGTGGCAATTTCGGCGGCAATCATGGCGTTGCGCGCCTGGCGCACGCCGGAATCGGTGCTGCTGCAGGCGGCGGGCGAGTTCCGCAAGCTCGCGGGCGCAAGCATGTGGTCGAGCATCGTTTCGCTCGGTGCGACTCTCGTGCTGCTGATCGCCATCGGTCCCATTGCCGCGCTTGCCGGCGTTCTCCTCGGCGAAATGGTCGCGACGCAACGGATTTTCGCCATCGCTCGCACCTGGAAGCAGGCCCATGGTTGAGGTGACGGTTGCGATCCCGACCTTCCGCCGGCCGCGCAGCCTCAAGCGGCTCCTGGTTGCGCTGGAAGGGCTCGAAACGAGCGCGCGCGTCACCGTGCTGGTTGCCGACAACGATGCTGGCGGTCGCGAAGGCTTCGCGCTGTGCCAGGACATGCGCGCGAACGGCTACCGCTGGCCGCTGGACACGATCATCGCCACCGAGCGCGGCATCTCCCAAGCCCGCAATGCGCTCGTCGAGCACATCCTCGTGCATGGCACCGCCGATTTCGTCGCTATGCTGGACGACGACGAATGGCCGGAGCCCGGCTGGCTGGACGCCTTCCTCCAGGTGCAGCGGCAGACCAACGCCGATGCGCTGCACGGGGCGGTGTTGCGCGCCTTCGAGGCCGATCCGGGCCGGTGGGCCGCGCGCTGTCACGGCATCGCGCCGCAGCGCGATACGACCGGCAGCATTCCCATGATCGACAGCACGGCCAATGTGCTCGTTAGCCGGGCATGTTTCGAAGGCCTCACCAAGCCCTGCTTCGATCCGAACTTCGCGCTCACCGGCGGCGAAGACCGCGATTTCTTCGAGCGCCTGCGGCGGCAGGGCCGGCGGTTCGCCTGGGCCGACGAGGCGGTCGTGCACGCCTGGGTGCCGGCGTCGCGGGCGAGCTTCGGGTGGGTGCTGCAGCGCGCCTACCGCACCGGCAATTCCGACATGCGCGTGTTCCTCAAGCATCTGCACAGCCGCGGCGAATTCGCGCGCGAGCTGACGAAGATCGCCGGCGCCGCCCTCGTCTACGCGCCGCTGGCGCTCCTTCAGGCGCCGCTCGCGAGCCGCAGCACGGCGGCACTGTGCAAGCTCTGCCGCGCGGCGGGAAAAATGGCGGCGGTGTTCGGCCGCGCCTACAACGAGTACGCAATTGTCCACGGCAATTGACCGCCGCGCCTTTGCTGCGCCCGCCGATCTCGGCCGCAACCTGCTGGCCGAGACCGGCTTTGCCATTTTCCTGCTGCTCATCTTCATCGGGCTGAAGCCGTTCGCCAATCGCGACCAATCGATCCTGCCGCTGGGCGATAGCGGCACCGGGGCGGGCGACGTCTGGCGCCAGATCACCTATCTCGGCGCCTTCGTGTTCATCGCTGCCGGCGCCTGGCAAAGATGCGGCACCCGAGTCCTGTTTGCGGTTCCCCCGGTCCTGGGCCTGCTGCTGCTGTGGTGCCTGGCGACATCGTTCTGGGCGGTCGAGCCGGCCGTCACCATGCGCCGCGCGGGGCTTGAGATCGTCATCGTGCTGTCCACCATGCTGGGCGTGCAGGCGCTGGGGGCGGAGCGGGCCTGCGTCTTCCTGCGCTGTGTGTTGGGCGCGGTGCTGATCGTCAACTGGGTCTCCATACCGCTGGTGCACCAGGCGGTGCATCTGAGCGACGAAGCCGATCCCGCGCTCATCGGCAATTGGCGCGGGCTCTACTTTCACAAGAACATCGCCGGCGCGGTCTCGGCGATCACGGCGATCCTGTTCCTGTTCGAGGCGCTACGCACGCGGCGCTGGACGCATTGGCTGCTGTTCGCAGCCGCCGTGCTGTTCACCGTGATGACGCGCTCCAAATCGTCGCTCGGCCTGCTGCCGGTCGCCGTGCTTGCCGGGCTCGCTTACGGATATTTGCGTCGCAAGAGCCTCGACGTGTGGATCCTTGCGACGGCCGGGGGGTTGCTCGTGGCCGCCGCAGCGCTCGCGGCGCTCGTCGATTTTCACGCCATCACCCGCTTTCTCACCGATCCGACGGAGCTGACGGGCCGCGTCGCCATCTGGCAGGGAGAGTTCGGCTTCATCCGCGATCACCCGCTGCTGGGCGCGGGCTTCGGCTCCTTCGCCGACACCGGCGCGCTGTCCCCGCTCTACAATTACGTCGCCGACCGATGGGTCCAGGGCGAAGCCCACGGCCATAACGCCTACCTGCAGCTCTGCGTCACCATCGGCGGCGTCGGATTCGCGCTCGCCATGATGGCGTTCATCCTGCAGCCGGCGCTTGCGTTCATGCGAGTCGAGCAGCGGGACCAACTCCGATTCTTCGCGCCCCTCTTCGCCTTGTTCGTCTTCATCGTGCTGCACAATTTCGTGGAGTCGGACTATCTCGAAGGCGATGGCCCGGCCTGGGTCGTGTTCGTCCTGGTGCTGGCCTGCCTGCGCCCAAATCCGCGACCGGAAACCGCACGTCCGGCGGCCCGCCGCTTGCAATGGGTGGCGCCATGAGCCCGTTTTTCTCGGTCATTATCCCGGTGTACAACCGCGCCCATGTGCTCGCCCGGGCGCTGCGCTCTGTGCTCGACCAGAGCTTTCAGGATTTCGAGATCGTCGTGGTGGATGACGGCTCGTCCGACGATCCGGCGCAGGTGATCGCGCATTTCGCCGATCCGCGCATCCGCTACATTCGCCAGCGCAACCGAGGCGGTGGCGCGGCGCGCAACGCCGGCATCGACGCGGCGGAGGGGCGCTTCATCGCCCCTCTCGACTCCGACGACGAGTTCCTGCCCGGACATCTCGCCCGCATGAAGGCGGTGGTGGAGAACACGACCGAGCTGGTCGGTTATGCGCGCGTGCTGGTCAACCGCGGCGACGGCAGGATGCTGCTCAAGCCGCCGCGGGCCATCCGCCCCGGCGAGCACATGGCGACGTACCTGCTGTGCGACCGCGGCTTCGTGCCCACCATCACGGTGACGGTGGAGCGCAACATTGCACGCCGCGTGCGCTATTCGGAATATCTGCGCTTCGGCGAAGACACCGATTTCGCCATCCGGCTGTACCTGGCGGGCTGCCGTTTCGCGATGCTGGAGGAGCCCGGCGCCATCTGGTATGACCTCGCCGATCCCAACCGCGCCTCCGCCAATCGCAAGGGCGCGCGCATGGTGAAGTGGCTCGAGGATCTGCGCCCCCGAATTCCATCCAGCGCCTATCACGGCTGCCGCGGATGGACCATCGCCAAGGGCGTTGCGCCGAGCGACAAAGGCAGGGCGCTGCGGCTTTACCTGACCGCCCTGCTCCACGGCGCCTACCGGCCGCGGCTTGCCGCGATTGTCTTCCTCCAGATCTTTCTTCCGGATTCGGCCTATCGCCGGATCGCCGATTGGGCCATCGGCTGGATGCGCCGGATGAAGCACGCGAACGCGCCCGACACGGCTCCGCTGCTGACGGCTTCGCCAGGGCGCGAACCGGCATGTTGACGCGCCGCGCCATTGTCGGACCTCTGGCCGTCGGCGGCGCCGCAGCCGCGATCGGACCGGTGCTCGGCGGTCTGCTCACCGAGGGCATCAGCTGGGAG
>DIZC01000107.1:0-5651 GCA_002429315.1 Alphaproteobacteria bacterium UBA6038 | reverse complement strand
CCGCCCCCGCCGGCCCGACGCTGGGCGCCCTCGCCTCTGCTCGCGGCCTGCTCTACGGCAGCGCCACCAGCACGTTTCAGTTGGGCGACGCGGACTTCGCCGGCGTGCTCGCCCGCGAGGCGCGCATTCTCGTCGCCGAATACGAGATGAAGCGCAGCAGCATCCAGCCGCAGGCCGGCAGCTACAATTTCGCGCCCGCCGACGCGCTGCTGCGCTTTGCGCAAGCCCATCGCATGGCGATGCGGGGTCACACGCTGGTCTGGCACAAGAGCAACCCGCCCTGGCTGGAAGACGCGCTGCAATCGCCGCGCAAGGAAGCCGTCCTCACCGGCTACATCGAAACCGTCGCCGCGCGCTATCGCGGACAGATGCATTCCTGGGACGTGGTCAACGAAGCGCTGGCGCCGGGCGGCGGCCGCAGCGACGGCTTGCGAGACACACTGTGGCTGAAAGCGTTCGGGCCGTCCTATATAGATCTCGCGTTTCACGCTGCACGCAGCGCCGATCCTGGAGCGCTGCTCGTCTACAACGACGAGGGTTGCGAAGGCGGATTTGCGGAGCACGAGCGCTTCCGCGCCGCCACGCTCGATTTCCTGGAAGGCGCGCTCGCGCGCGGCGCGCCCATCGGCGCTTACGGCATGCAGGGTCACTTGCAGGCGTTCGGCACGAAGATCGACCAGGTGAAACTGCGCGATTTCCTGGCGCACGTGAAAGCGCTGGGATTGCGCATTCTCGTCACCGAACACGACGTAGACGACAGCGGCGGCACGCTCGACGTGGGCGAGCGCGATCGGGCGGTGGCGGATGCGAGCCGGCGCTTTCTCGACGTGGTGCTGGACAGTGGCGCCACCATCGCGGTGCTGACCTGGGGCCTGTCGGACCGCTTTCTCGACTTCCCGGGCATGCGCGCCGCCGTGATGGGCTACAGCCCGCGCACCCTGCCGCTCGATGCGGCGCTGGCGCGCAAGCCGATGTGGCAGGCGATGACGCGGGTTTTCGGATCGGCGCCGCACAGCTTAACAGCGGATTAACCAGAGGCAGCCACCCCTCGTTAAGGGTTCGTCAGTTCGCGAAGAGTTTTAATCAAATGGGCGGTAATCCGCCCGGCAGGTAAGGCAGCGATCGTCGATGGCAACGGCAACATCACTCATGGCTCCCGGATTTCCGGTCGGCGCCGGCGTCCCGCCATCGGGTGCGCGACGGTTCCAGCTTCCCGATCTGCTGCACGTCGTGCGGGCGCGGCGCCGGTTGATCCTGGGCGTGGCGGCCGTTTGCGTGGCACTCACCGCGATCGTGCTGATGCTGCTCCCCACGCTCTATTCCGCCTCCGCGGTGGTGATGCTGGAGCAGCGCAAGAACAACGTCGCCGATGTGTCTTCCGTGCTGACGTCGCTGCCGACCGATCCCGCGTCGGTGCAGAACCAGATTCAGATTCTCACCTCGCGCGACCTCGCCTCCCGCGTCATCGACAAGCTGGGGCTGGAGAACGATCCCGAATTCAACACCGACGCTGGCGCCGGCGAACTGCCCGGCGACAGTGCCGCGATGGCCGCGCACGAGCGCGTCGTCACCGCGTTCCTGAACCGCCTCAAGGTGGAGAACGAGGGTCTCTCGACCGCCATCTCCATCGGCTTCAGCGCCCGCACGCCGGAAAAGGCGGCCCAGATCGCCAACACCATCGCCGAGACCTACGTGCAGCTGCAGCTCGACACCAAATTCGCCGCCACCCGCGAAGCGACGGACTGGCTGGAAGGCCGGGTGCGCGATCTGTCGCGGCAGGTGCAGGCCGCGGATGGCGCGGTCGAGCGCTACAAGGCCGAGCACAATTTGAACGAAGGTGCGCAGGGCGTGCCGCTGATCGACCAGGAAATCAGCGCCGTCAGCGGGCAACTGGTGCAGGCGCGCGCCGACCTGGCGCAGAAGCAGTCGACGCTCGCGCATGTGGACACCCTGATGAAATCCGGCCATGGCGCGGACGTCTCGCAAGCCGTGGCGTCGCCGCTCATCATCCAGCTGCGCTCGCAGGAAGCCGAGCTCATCCGCAACGAGGCCGATCTCGCCACCCGCTACGGACCCAAGCACCCCAAGCTGATCGCCGCCCAATCGCAGAAGCACGATCTGGAACAGAAGATTTCGGAAGAAGTGGAGCGCGTAGCCGGCTCGCTCGCCAACGACGTCTCGGTGGCGCGCTCGCAAGTCGCCTCGCTGAACGCGAGCCTGGCGCAGGCCGAGCAGCAGGCGCAGGCGCAGAACTTCACCCGGGTGAAGCTCAAGTCACTGGAGGTGAATGCCACCTCCACGCATTCGATCTACGAAGCCTTCGTCGCGCGGCTGCGCGCGATCCAGGACCAGGACGCCATCCAGGCGTCCGACGCCCGCGTGATCTCACACGCGGCGGCGCCCAATGCGCCGAGCTCGCCGCATCGCGCGCTGATCTTCGCTGCATCCATTCCCGCCGGCCTCATGCTGGGACTGTTGGCCGCGCTGATGGCGGAGCGCTTTGCGCCGGCGGTCCATACGCTGATGCGCGATTCGATGCGAGGCGTTCCGGTGCTGGCCGAGATTCCCGGCGTGTCGCACGCCCGCGCCGTGGACCTGGTGCTCGACTGGCCGGCCTCGCCCTTTGCCCAGGCCGTCACAGCGCTCGCCTACAAGGTGGCTTACGGCGCCGTGCGCGGCGGCCCGCGCGCCATCCTGATCGCCTCGCCGCAATCCGGCGAAGGCGCGGCCACCATCGCCGTCAGTCTCGCCCGCGCCGCCGCGCAGATGGGGCGGCGGGTGATCGTGCTCGACGGCAATCTGGCGGCGCCGTCGGTCGCCCCGATCGCCGGGTTTCACGCCGTCCGCAACGGCTTGACGGAGGTGCTGTCGGGACGCGCGCCGCTCAGCCAGAGCTTGGTGAAGGATCCGCGCTCGAACGCGCTCCTGCTTTCGGTGGCGCAACCGCGCCACGATGCCTATCCGGTGCTCGCCTCGGTGCAGCTGGCGCGGCTTGTCGACCACCTGCGGCGCGCCTGCGATCTTCTGCTCATCGTGGCGCCGCCGGTGCTGGCGCAAGGCGGCACGCAGCTTCTCGCGGGCTATGCCGATGCGGTGATGCTGGTCGCCCGAACCGACGTGGCGCCGCGCCCCGCGATTGCCGCGGCGGTGGACGCGCTCGCCCGCATCGCCTCGCCGCCGATCGGCATCGTGCTGGCGAGCTGACCAAGCGGCCATTGCGCGCTCGCCGTGTCACAGCAGCGATGGCGGAATAAATCATTCCCACGACGCGTCCTTATAAACGGAGGACAGAGCGTCGGCAGCGGACGAAAGAACCGCCTTTCTTCATCCTGCGCGGCCGGCGCGCGTTTTCCGTCCTCGTGCGAACGCGCGGCCCACCAGAGTCAGGCCGGGGCGCGGCGCACGAACGGATGCTCCTCCACGCGAAATTCGCAACGGGAGTTGGTCATGCGCATCCCCATGTCTCGCCGTCACATTCTGACAGCCGCAACCACCTTCGCCGGGGCGGTTGCCTCGCTGATGCTGGTCGAACCTGGGCGGGCCGACGATGGCTCGGCCGCGGCGTCGAACAGCCAGCTCAAGAAGCAGGACGTGGCGTATCAGGATCAGCCGAAGGGGGAACAGCGCTGCGGAACGTGCAAGAACTTCCTGGCGCCGTCCGGCTGCCGGGTCGTGTCGGGAAGCATAAACGCCAACGGCTGGTGTCTGTTGTTCAAACCCAAAGCCGCCTGACCGCCCCCACCCACTTTCCCCGCCATGCTGGCCGATCCCTGGGCGCTCTGCGCCTGGCGCATAGGCTTGTTGCATAAATAGCACTGCAATTTCGCTTGCTGTTGTGTTGCGTAATATGCAATATGTCGCAGTCGGATTTTCATGGACCATTCATGCTCGAACATCGATTGCGTAAGGAAGAAACCGCCGCCGCGGCGAAGCGCCGTCCGGGCGCGCCGGCCGGCAACCGCAACGCCGTCCGCCACGGCCGCTTTTGCGCCGCAGCACGGGCAGCGCGGGCCCATGCTCGCGCCCGAGTCCTGAACGGTCTGGACGCGGCAGAACATTTTTCGCCGAACAAAACGAACAATTCCGTTGCGCAGCGGTCCGGCCCGGCCGCCGCGGAAGAAAAATTTTCGCCGAACAAACGGAACAATTCCATTGCGCGGCGGAAGCGCGGCGCGCCCAAGGGCAACAGGTATGCGCTCAAGCACGGCGCAATCCGCCGAGATGCGCGCTTTCCGCAAGGAGGTCTCGCGCCTCGCCAAGCGGGTGCGCGCTCACATCGCCTGGGCGAAAGTCGTGCTGGCCGCGCGGCGGCTGGAGCAGATGCCGGCGGCCGAAGCTCCGGTCTCAGATCAGCGCGGGCTGCTGCGGTGGATAGAGGAGCTTGCCGTCGCTGCGGATTTCGGCGCCGGGCGTGAGCGTGGCGGGCTTGGGCTCGGCCTCGCCCAGAATATGCAGCACGGTGTGGCCGCGGGCGAGGAGATAGTCGGTCACGATCCGGCGATGGCAGCGCCACCACACCGCCTCGGCGCACATCATCGCGACGCGGCGCGTCTCCGCCAGCTCGAGCAGCGCGGCAAAGCCGGCCTCGAACGGATCGGTGAGCGCGTAGTCGGCATAGTTGCGGAACGCCGCGTTCTCCCACAGCCCGTTCGGCGACTCCTTCAGCTTCGCGGACCGCCGCCCGCCCAGCGCCGCGATGTGCTCATAGGCGATCCCGGCTTGCGCCAGCGCCGTCGCGAACGTGTCGGCGTTGAACTGCGGATTGGCGCGGCTGCGGGTGAACTGACGGATGTCGGCCAGTGCCGAGATGCCGTTCCTGGCCAGCAGCGACAGGAATTCCGCCAAGGTGCGGTTGGAATGGCCGATGGAATGAAGTCTCGTCACAACGGCATCTTAGAGATGGTTTCCCTCACGCGGAATCGTGGCTCTTGGTTCCACCCTCCCCTTGAGGGAGGGTCGAAAAATCTGGAGCGAAGCGAAAGATTTTTCGGGGAGGGGTCAAGCCACGGCAGCGGCGCATTCACCCCTCCCCGAAATTTGCTTCGCCGTGCTTCGCAAATTTCGACCCTCCCTCAAGGGGAGGGTGGATTTGAGAGAGCTTGGTCTGCTTCCGAGCGAGCCAATGACGACGGCAACATCACTGCGGAATTGAACTTAACTTTGCCGTCCATGCCGAAACGGCGAAGGGCCGCCCGAGGGACGGCCCTTCCACTGTCAACTGCGGGTCCGAAGGGAACCGCCGAAATCTGGCGTCAAGCCACCCGGACTCCGCCACAGGCGTCGATCCAGGTCGCGGCACCCTTCGGCCGCAGGTCATGACAATGAGACACTGGATCACCTCCTTTCGTTGTTGATGGAAACATCAGTATAGGTAGCGAATCGCCGGGTGTTAAGGGCCTGGTCCGGTCCAGGAGCGGAACAGCTGGTTGCGGCGTGGATGCGCGGCAGGGCGGTTGAGGCCGCTCGCCCGGCGTGATAGTTGATCGCCAACGCGGGTGTAGCTCAATGGTAGAGCAGCAGCCTTCCAAGCTGAATACGAGGGTTCGATTCCCTTCACCCGCTCCAATTTGCCGCCTGTTTTCGCACGGGGACAAAGCTGGCGCAGGCTTTTGCTTTGTCTCTGTCTCTTATACACATCTGACGCTGCCGAC
>DIZC01000004.1:412-2631 GCA_002429315.1 Alphaproteobacteria bacterium UBA6038 | reverse complement strand
TTGCCTTCGCGGGTGCGCTCGCCCACGCCGGCGAACACCGAGTAGCCGCCGTGGTTCTTCGCCACCGCGTTGATCAGCTCCTGAATGAGCACCGTCTTGCCGACGCCGGCGCCGCCGAACAGGCCGATCTTGCCGCCGCGCGCATAGGGCGCGAGCAAGTCGATCACCTTGATGCCGGTGACGAGCACCTGCGCTTCGGTGGACTGATCGGTGAAGGCGGGCGCTTCCTGATGGATGGCACGGCGGCCTTCGGCTTGCACCGGGCCGGCTTCATCGACTGGCTCGCCGATGACGTTGATGATGCGGCCCAAGGTGCCTTCGCCGACCGGCACGGTGATCGGCGAACCGGTATCGCTGACGTCCTGTCCGCGCACCAGACCTTCGGTAGCATCCATCGCCACGGTGCGCACGGTGGATTCACCCAGATGCTGCGCCACTTCCAGGATCAGGCGGTTGCCGCGGTTCTGGGTTTCCAGCGCGTTCATGATCTCCGGCAGATGGCTGCCGTCAAACTGCACGTCCACCACGGCGCCCATCACCTGCGTGATGTGGCCGATTCTGTTGCTTTCCGTCATCGCATTCATGGCTTGCTCCTACAGCGCTTCCGCGCCAGAGATGATTTCGATCAGTTCCTTGGTGATCATCGCCTGACGCGTGCGGTTGTATTGCAGCGTCAGCTTGTCGATCACGTCGCCCGCATTGCGCGTGGCGGAATCCATGGCGCTCATTTTGGCGCCGAATTCGCCGGCGACGTTCTCCAGTAGCGCGCGGAAAATCTGCACGCTCACGTTGCGCGGCAGCAGCGCAGTGAGGATTTCGCCTTCGTCCGGCTCGTATTCGTATTGCCGCTGCACGCCGCCTGCTTCGCCTTCTTCCATCGGCGCCGGAATCAGCTGCTGCGCCGTCGGAACCTGGCTCATCACCGACTTGAAGCGCGAGAACACAATGGTGGCGACATCGAACTCGCCGCGGTCGAACATCTCCAGCACCTTGCGGGCGATGGCCGCCGCATCTGTGAAGCCGATGTGCTTTTTGCCGAGGAAATCGATGGTTTCGAGGATCATCGGCCCGTAGAGACGGCGCAGCTGGTCGCGCCCCTTGCGGCCGACGCACAGGATTTTCACCTGCCTGCCGTCTTTGAGCAGCACCTCGATGCACTGCTTCGCCAGCCGCACGATGTTGGTGTTGAACGCGCCGCACAGCCCGCGATCCGCCGTCGCCACGATCACCAGATGGACGTCATCCTTGCCGGTGCCGGAGAGCAACCGGGGGGCGCCTGCCTGTCCGCGCACGCCTTCCGCCACATTGGCGATCACCGCGCGCATCTTCTCCGCATACGGACGCGCGGCTTCTGCCGCTTCCTGCGCGCGCCGGAGCTTGGACGCCGCCACCATCTGCTGCGCTTTGGTGATCTTGCGGATCGACGTGACCGTCGCGATCCGCCGCCGGAAGGAAATCAGGCTCGGCATTTAAGCAAAGCCCTTGGCGAAATCGTCCAGCGCCGCCTTGAGCTTGCCTTCGGTATCCGGCGACAACTGCTTCTCTGTGCGGATGGCATTCAGGACATCGGCGTATTTGCTGCGAAAGGCGCGCAACAGGTCGGCCTGGAAGCGCTGCACGTCGCCAACCGGTATGCGGTCGAGATAGCCACGCACGCCGGAGAAAATCGCAACCACCTGCTCTTCGATAGGCATCGGCGAGTATTGCGGCTGCTTCAGCATCTCCGTCAGCCGCGCGCCACGGTTGAGCAGGCGCTGCGTGGCGGCATCGAGATCGGAACCGAACTGCGCAAACGCCGCCATTTCGCGGTACTGCGCCAGTTCCAGCTTCATCGAGCCCGCCACCTGCTTCATTGCCTTGATCTGCGCCGACGAGCCCACGCGCGAGACCGAAATGCCCACGTTCACCGCCGGGCGAATGCCCTGGAAGAAGAGGTCGGTTTCGAGGAAGATCTGGCCATCGGTGATCGAGATCACGTTAGTCGGGATGTAGGCGGAGACGTCGTTCGCCTGCGTCTCGATGACGGGCAGGGCGGTGAGCGAACCGCCGCCATGTTCCGCATTCAGTTTCGCGGCCCGTTCGAGCAGACGCGAGTGCAGGTAGAACACGTCGCCCGGGTACGCTTCGCGGCCCGGAGGGCGGCGCAGCAAGAGCGACATTTGCCGGTACGCCACCGCCTGCTTCGACAAATCATCGTAGATGATCAGGGCGTGCATGCC
>DIZC01000004.1:0-167 GCA_002429315.1 Alphaproteobacteria bacterium UBA6038 | reverse complement strand
TGCATGCCGTTGTCGCGGAACCACTCGCCCATGGCGCAGCTGGAGAACGGCGCCAGATACTGCAGCGGCGCGGGTTCGGAGGCGGTGGCGGCGACCACGGTGGTGTATTCCATGGCGCCGGCGTCTTCCAGCGTCTTGACGATCTGCGCCACGGTCGAGCGCTTCTG
>DIZC01000126.1:40225-41656 GCA_002429315.1 Alphaproteobacteria bacterium UBA6038 | reverse complement strand
TTCGAATCCCTCCCTGTCCGCCATCTGCAATTCTAAGCCGTTGATTTGTAGTCGTTTTCAGATAAAATAAGAATCCCCTCATAAATGCCCTCATAAGAGACCGAACCACTCCTGGACTCAGGGCTCCGTTGCCGATTCAGCACGCGTACAACGGCAGAATTCTTCCGCCAAGCGCTCGCGCGCGTTTGAGACGCGCTCGTAAGACGTCTATGTCGGGACGCAGATGCCTGACGGCGAGAAGATAGCTGATGCGCTGCACCTCACGTCCGCCATCGAGGATAATTGCGCGCTCCGGAGGCTTGCCGGTCTTGTAGTCCGTGACTTGCGCAGCGCGCCGCTTGTCGTCGATCCGGATGTCGAGGCGATCGATCTTTCCCCGCATCTTAAGGATCGTCCCCGGGATAGGCACCGGTATGTCGGTCGCCCAGGGCGGATTTGCCTCGGACGACGTTTCCTTTTGGCCGAAGAGGGCCTCGGCCCAACTCTCTGATCCCGTAGTAATCCGGGGATCGAAGGTCAGGGCTCCTTTCGCAAGTTCTACCGCAAGATTGAGCGTGTGATCCCAGAGCATTTCCGGCGGTACCGGCTTCTCAAGCGGCCAGCTGTCGCGCACAAAGCGGCGCGCTTTCTCGATCGCGGCTTCTATCTGATGCGGCTCTGCCGTACGGACGCCCGGTACCGGCTCAAGCTCACGGATTGCGTACTTCAGGAGATCGTGAACGAGCTCGCCATAAACGCGCGGATCGAGAGAGAGCGGCTGATCATCAAACGGCGGCGCGAGCCAGCGAAGGCCATAGCGCCACACAAAACCAAGCGGATCGCGGAGGAGCACACGCAATGACGTAGCGGACTGAACCTGCTCAAGCGCGCGCATCACAACCGGATGTTCGGCGCAGAGAAGTCCGTCGTGAGCCGTCAGCGCGCTGCCCTGCCGGTTCCGCCAACACTGCATCGCCGACATAATTTGCGGAAACCCGGCCGCTTCTTGCGGACGTGCGAGCAATCGGTCGCCTTCCCCAAAGGCGTGGCGCGGCATCCGCGTCCGTTTGAGGAGGGTCTCGGGAACGGCAAACTGCGTCGCGAGCGAACTCGGCGGAAGGGTTTTTCCCTGCGCATCGCGCCGACTCCGCGAGATAACGCATTCTTTGGCGGCACCCTCGCGGATCATCCGGAAATGCTCGCGATCCTCCTGGGTGACCCAAGCCGGATCAAGCCTACCGGCTGAGATGATATGGCTTGGCAGGAGTGGATCCTCTCCGCCACGGCGCGGCCAGCTGCGCGCGCTAAGTCCGAGCAGGCGTACGTAGGCGCGCGGCGCTTCCGCGAGGTGCCGTCCCGGGCACCAGACCACCGACGCGCCGGGATCACGGCGATCCGGCAAACGCAGTTCCTGCAAAGAGAGAAGAAGCGCACGACCTGTCTCTTATACAC
>DIZC01000126.1:0-40161 GCA_002429315.1 Alphaproteobacteria bacterium UBA6038 | reverse complement strand
AGGTGCCGTCCCGGGCACCAGACCACCGACGCGCCGGGATCACGGCGATCCGGCAAACGCAGTTCCTGCAAAGAGAGAAGAAGCGCACGACCCGGCGCCCGACGCAATGCTTCATCCCAAAGCGCACCTTCGGCCCTGCCGAGCACCATACATCCGGCGTCCTTTGCGGCCTCCGGTCCGCGCGCCAGCAGCTTGATCACGGGCATAACGAGTGGCCGCGGATCGAAGCCGTCATCACGATCACCCACGGCTTCATCGAGTGCGTGCTGCCAGTGCCGTACCGTCAGAAGCGCCGCGTCTCGTTTGAGACCGCGCGCCCAACTGCTCGGCAAATCCTTGAAGCATGTGTTATCACGCGCATAACGGAAGAGACGTCGTACCCGCCTCTGATTGAGCCCCTGCACAAGAACATCAGCGAGTGCCGCACAGGCCTGGCCGTTATAGGTGCCGAGCGCCAGCCGTCCGTGCGAGAAATGAAGCGGCAAGGCGGCCTCGGCCGCCAGTGCCTCGAAATGCTCGTCCCAGGTCTCCGTGGTCGCCGCACAGATGGCAATCGCGTTAACGGGAACGTCGCTTGCCAACAGTTCGCGCATCCAGCGCAGCGCCTCGATCGCTTCGGAGCGCGGGTTCGCGCACGAAACGCGGATTGGCTCTGCCGCGCTCGATGCCGTCGGTGCCTCAATCACCTCTCCTGTGAACCACGTCATTGGCACCGCTGGCGTCCGCCAAGTCACGCGAACCTCGCGCCCGAGAGCCACGAGGAGCGGACGCCAGAGCGGCGCAACATCGCTGCGCAGGTCGATCTCGACATTGCCGAGGACGGCCTTTGCGTAGGAGGTGCGGGCAAGTGCCGCGTCGCGTAGATCTCCAAGCGTCACGGCTCCGGCGGGCAGCTCATGGCGCAAGAGACGCTCGATCGCCAGCAGATCACGTATCCGGGCGTGGTCTCTTGTCGCTTGCGTTAGGTCTTCGTCCGCGTTCCAGAGCTTTGTCAGTGACCGCGCGATCGCGCGCGTCATCCCAGGCAACTCCCGCATGCTCCCGACATCTTCGAACGTGCCAGCGTCGAGGGCTTTGCGGATGGCCGCATCAAGATCTTGCGACCGTGCCGGATGCTGAAACCCTCCGGCAAGGCGTGCGGCGAGATGCGGCAGCGTCAGAATCTGAAGACCTGACGCGCCTGCCTTTGCAGCGGCACGGCGCCTAGCGTGAAACGCGAGCGGCCCCTCCACGACGACGGTGCGGCAAATCGCCGGGGAAGTTGCAGCCTTGTCCGGTTCGCGGACCATGGAACCGCGCACTATAGCAGGCGTCGACGAAGCGTCCCGCAGCATTCTCCTTGATCCGTGAATACAGCCGCATGTCGGCGTTGTGGATGTTTTCGATGTGGATGCCCTTTAGGCGTTTACGCCGGCCGTGGACAGCAGGACTTTTCCGCTCCGCCGAGCGGACGGCACGAAACCGCGATGGATGGGGCGAGCATATACCACCGACAGCTCCCACGAATGCGGTGGCAAGCTGTCCCGCATCGCTCCATGACAACCGCTGAGCATCACTGCAGTCTGTCTCGCATTTATGTGCGGAGCACGCCACGAGTCCTTATGAGCAGCAACGCGGATGCCGAAGGGCTGGTGGTAAGCTAGGTCGGGCGCTCACACTGGCGGCCGCTGCTCTCGAAGGGAACAGATGCAAACCGCTACGCGTAGTCCCATGAGGGTAAGCCGGTTCTTTGCCGTGCCCTCACAGAGCCGATAGATTCGCCCGTAGCAGCCGTTAGAGCGGCTATCGTGGCAGAACACAAATCGCAGGAGAAACCATCAGCGCATGACCGATGAAGCCGAGCCTGGCCTCCATGCCAGAGCCCTTGCGATAGAGCATGGCGTCGGGATCGCTGGCGGAGAGGTGGGTCTGGTTGCTCAGCTTCTCGCCGCGGAAGTCGACCTCCTCGTTGCGCCCACCGCTCGCCGACGCCGGATACCAAGGACCCCGTGTCGCTTTGGCTGCCGCCAACACCGGCTCCTGGGCGGTCGAGATCGTCAAGCGCAACCAACTGAGCAAGTTTGTCGTCGTACCCAAGCGATGGATTGTCAAGCGGACGCTGGCATGGCTCAGCAGAAACCGCCGCCTCATGCGCGATTTCGAGCATTACGCCCGAACCGTCGCAGCCTGCATCCGCCTCGGCATGATCAAAATCATGCTGCGACGCTTGACCCGCTCAAACCTTTGTCCATGAATCCCAGCTTCCCGGATCGGCTCTAAGAGGATTCTCGCTCGCCGTTGAGCTCGAGCAGGAGAGCCAGCAGGTCATCGTCACTGAGCGCTGTCGCCACCCCGTACGCTTCGCCCACGGCGGCATCCAGTTCACAATGGCAATCCGTTAGCCAAGTAGGAGGCTCGTTGTACAGATTGGTCAGAGTCCGAGACTGAAGAATTTTGGCGGCATCGGCAGAAACAGGGATGCACCGGTCCGGCAATCCCTCTGCCACCTCGGCTTCGTATCTCACTAACTCTGTGGGATACAGCCATGCTTTTCGAAGTTGATCGAGCCGCTTTGCCACTGCTGCAATTCTTTGCGCCCTCGGGTCATCGGCATACGATTGTGAAGGTGTGTCGGGTGTCAGACCGGCTGGAAATGGAAACGTCGCGAACGTGGTCGTCAATGTGTAACGCGGCCGATCCTCAAGGCTTGTACCCAAACGCAATGACCAGACTTTATGAAAACGGCTTTGAAGAATTCCGAAGGTGACGTCATCATCGCGCGCGATCGCGATCAGATTTTTGTCGGGTATTGTCGGGAAGCTCAGCCAAACGAACAACCGGTATTCGGCTGTTTCCGGCGTGACTAAGTACCGCGAAAGATTCTTAACCCTACGTCGCATCTCCGGGCGGGGGCGGTGCGGCTCCCACCATGATGGATTTTGGCCTTCCGTCGTCGTTCGGTACGCCACGAAGGATACCGTTGGCTTCCCGCGCTCAGGCGAGTACTGGGCAGCCTTGAGATATTCATATGGGGCCTGAAACGCGGCGGCGTCCGCTTCGCTTAGATTCAGAGGAAAATCGATTAGCCACTGATCGCGTGGCCTCCCTGTTACGTCATCGCCATTCCAATATGGCTTCAAGATGCGGCTATTCGGCTGCCCATTGGGATTTGACGGCAGGGCAAGCCATTCGCGCGCCAGCTTGCCAGGTACATCCAGCGGGCCAGAATTCTGAATTCCGATGAACGCTGCCCCCTCGTTTTCGGCTATGGATTTTGCAGTCGTAAACGTCTACGCCGCTGGTTAGGTCTGGATTGATCCTATCGACTCGCTGTCCATCAAGGTGCAGCGCCTCCGGTTTGAGTTCGGGAGCGGAAAAACAAACAAGCGACACCTCCACCCGTGCCCCTTCAATCGTCCAAGGCTGCTCGCTCCAGGCATCGAAGATCGTCAACGTTCGCGCAATCCTGTCCATAATCGGACGGTTGGTGCCGCCACGAATGGAGCTAGTCGCAACCAAGCCAACGCGCTTGGTCGTGCCTCGCTCGATTTCGACGCGAGCCTTTTCAAACCAATAACACACGAGATCGGAAAAGCCCTGCAACCTGCCTTCATATGCAGCCCGCAGCTTTTCCGTATATTCGAGCCCCAGCCGGCGCTTCATAAGCTTTGCGCCTAAAAATGGCGGATTGCCCACGATAAATTCGGCTGGCGGCCATGCCGCTTCTTTGCCATCAGTATCGAGAACGGCATCGCGGCATTCGATTGTATCGAGCGGCCGCAGAATGGGATTGCAGTTTACATCGAATCCGTTGCGCCGCATCCACTGAATTTCCCCAATCCAGACGGTTACGCGGGCGAGTTCCGCCGCATATGGATTGATTTCAATGCCCTTTAGGCACTCGGGCCCGACAGTCGGGCTAAAGCGACCTAAACCCATCACCTCCACATCCAAATTGACGCGTTGTTCTATGTCCTTCAGCCCGAGCAACGTCAGATAAAGAAAGTTGCCTGATCCACACGCTGGATCAAGAACCCGCGCGCCTCGCAACCGCTCGATGAACGTCGAATGCAACCGACGAGCCTCTCGCCATGCGCGTTCCTCATCGCGCCGAGCAACAGAATGCACTTTGCGCGCTTGCGCCTGTGCCTTTGGTCGCCGTGCTTGCGCTTCGGCAACTTTCTCCATTTGTCGAGCGATCTGTTCGCGAACTGCCTGCCACTCCGCCTGCAAGGGCCGAATGACAACCGGCTCGACGATATGAAGAATCGTTTCGCGGTCCGTATAGTGAGCCCCGAGCTGACTGCGCTTGTCAGGATCCAAACCCCGCTCGAACAACGTACCCAAAATCGAAGGGTCGATATCGCTCCAATCCTGTCGCGCCACTCGCAAGACCAAGCGAATATCATCGCGATCCAGCGGCAGCGCTTCATCGTTATCGAACAGACCGCCGTTGAACCATTCGACTTTCTCAAAGCCTACGCGCCCGCCGGTCTGCATGACCCGAAACAACTCTCGCGCTAGGTCTTGAAAGTCTTCGGGCCGTTGTTCGGCGTGCTCAAGCATGCGCTTGAACATGTCGTTCGACAGCAATCGTACGTCTTCCGCAAACATGCAGAATACGAGTTCGATTGATAAAATGCGCCGTCGTCTGCGCAGGATGTCCGCGATCACGCAGCCGTTGGGCTAAAGTGGCGAACTCTTGCGCCACTTCCACAGTGAGGGACTGCCGCGACTTCCCCGGCTTCAGGAACTCCGGGTCGCTAAACACGGCTTTGAGAATCGCGCGCTTGTCGAGGTTGGTGAGGTCGCCAAGCGCGATCTCATAGACTTTGCTGACGCTGTTTGTGAAGTTGGTGTGAACCTTGAAGTGTTCTCGATCGCAGACCACGAGAAGCGGAGGGTTCTCCAGTGCCACAGCATATTGTTGCAGTTGCGCGTATGCAGCCCTGAGATCTTTTCGTGGCCCTTTGTACTCCCAGCCAAACGCTCCGCGCTTCCAAACGTCGGCCCAGCCGTCGCTGCCGGTGGTCTTTGTCGCGCCTTTTTCAAAGCAATACGCTTCCGGATCAGTGCCTGCATCGTATGGTGCCGGCTCGTCGAGAAGCTTGCATAGATCGATAAAGTGCGTATGCGAGGCTTGCCGCTCAGTGAGAGGATTGTCACGCCACTTCGAGATAAATTCAGTTGGCGTCACACCATGCCCCTCATAGCGGCCGATTTGCTTAGGTCGTACGCGTTGTGATTCACATTTTATTCTCTCTAAAGCGAAGTGATTACAGAAAGTCCAGGAAAATGTCGGGTAACGAACTCGGTTGAAATCGCCAAGGCCGCCTCCGCCAATGGCTGGCCGCCGGCGGACGGTGTGGCGAGCGTGGCACCATGCGGTAAAAGGTAAGTGCCGTCTCAGCCAATTCGCGCTCTGACATGCCCCAGCTAGAGTATCCGCCTGATTTATTCACTCTGCGTCCTGGCGAGCGGCCAATGTACGGCGAGTTCCCGGAGCTGAAAGCTGCTGTCCAATGGTTTATCAGCCTCATGCCAGAGGGTGATTGGTCGGCGCGCCGATTGGCTACCGCGAAATGGTACTATGAGACATTGATCAACCAGTCCGGCGATCCGTCGGGGAAGGGCCGCTTCTACAACGAAAGAGACCTTATCGGCTGGTACCTGTTCCTCGGTGAAGCCTTCACGGATCACCCGTGGAACTACGAGCTTATCTTTGGCTGCCATGTCGTTCCGATACTGGCGGCCATCGGCCGCAATCTTGATCTGCTCAAATCGGTGGCCGGTTTCACCGAACGCTGTCGCCGAATCGTGCTTGGCGAGCGCTCTCAGCCGAATGGTGGGCTCTTCGAAATCCTGGTTGCCGCTGCGTACACGCGCCAAGGCTGGACGGTGGCTTTCCAGCCGGAGCAACCGGGACGCGTTAAAACCCACGACCTCAACATTTCAAAAGGGAAAAATAAGTACGCCGTCGAGTGTAAGCGCATGGAGGGAGGCGAATACGTCGAACAGGAGCGGGCGCGGATGCGCGTGCTTTGGCGACAACCTTGCATGTTTCTCGTCGGCCAAGAGATTAGCGCCCTTCTCGACGTGCGGTTTAAGGTTGAGCTGAAGAATGTGCCAGATTCATACCTGCTCAAAAAAGCGCAGGATTTCGTGTACTACCGAAACGAGCGCTTCGCCTGGGACGACGGCGTGAGCGTCGGCTGTCTTTCCCGTCTTGACCTTCAGCCTATCCAAACGGTTCTGGCGACCGATTACATCCCGCATCCTAGCTCGCGATTTAATGAGCTTCTGACGGGCAGTTATCGCCGGTATGACAGCGGCATCATGGTGATGCGCCTGAAGTTCGGACCATCGCCGCACCTCGTTGATCAGCTCGACCTCGCAGTTGCCGCCCGCTATGAAAGCTTGTCCGAGGCGGCTATCGACCGTAAAGCACGAGATATTCTGGCCAAACTCTCCGAAGCCAACGCGCAATTGCCAGAGGACCTTCCTGGGATCGTTCACATTGGCTTTGAAGCCCTATCCGGGGATGAGGTGGAGCAACGCCGCTATGAGAAGATCCTCCAGCGCATCCGCGGCTTCGATCGGCAGCACTCAGCGTTGGAGTACGTATATTGCCATTACTTCGCTCCGGAACCTCCCCCGGACGAAACATGGGCTATCGATGAGACCTGCCAGTGGCATGCAGTGCGACCATCGCCTCAGCCTCTCGCGGGCGGCCTGTTGGTGGTACCATCTACGGCAGGAGAAAGCCGCAAAGGCGTTCATTGGGATGGAAAGAATCTTCGGTGATCGGCCTAATGTCCGCGATGCATCTTGCGCGAGATGGTGGTCAGGGCCGGATCACCAGCATTGTCCGATGCCTATGTTCGTCACGTAGCACCTGCACATGGTCGGTTGGCTCGCAGTAATAATCGCGCGAGGAGATGTTGTAGAGGCGCACAAAGTGCGGATTGCATTCTTCGATGCGACACTCGGCGTACTCCGAGTAGGAGCTGTTTGACACCGGCCGTGCATCGCCTAAACGACGGCCGATAGAGCGCACGCTTACCACATCGTTCTTGTGTCGTAGGATCGCTGCTACGCGGCTATTTCGAGAGTGAACCAGCTCGTCAAATATTTGCGGGGAAGCAATGACGCTCTCGGAGCCTTTGCGCACGTAGGCCCGCCCCGCGAAGTGAGGGCGATCACTGCTCGGGCCGATAATCACCGCAAGCATCGATCCCGCTGGCGTCGCGATAATTTCGGTCGCCGCCTGTATAGGCGGATAGCAATCTTGTTCGCACACCTGCCTCACGAGCTTCTGTTTGCCGTCGGTGTTGCTGCATCCCTTGATCGCACCATCATCCGCCACACCAATGAACAGAATAGCCGTGCGCCCTTCCGGCACTGAATTCGCAAAGGCAACGACCGTCCGGCGAATATCACCGCGTGCGACCGTCTCCAACTTGCGGTCGGTGAAACCGTCTTCCGGATGTTGCAGCCGTGATAGGAGTTCGTTTGAGGTAATCATTGTGACCTATTCCTAGCTCAATCCGCACGTCTCACAACGAAATTTGCGGGTTCGGGCGCGCCCCGCGGGGCCGGGCGCTAGGCTGGCGCCCTGAGCCGCTTCGCGTCTCAGCCCATACGGGTCATGATTTCTCGCGCGATTTAGGCCTGATAAGAGGATGACTACTCCGGGCTCCGCCTCGGCGCGGGCAAGGGCTATGATAGCGTCCCAGCCGTCTCCCCGATCTTCGCTCACTCTCGTTCGCTGCAGACCAGGGGATCCCCCTCGGCTGTGCCGCCCTTGCCCTCGCCGCCCCGGTCTCGCCGACGGGCTGAACCCCAAAGGGCAAGTGGGATGGCAAGGAGATGGCTATATTGTCATCGAAGGCAGGCGGTACCTCTGGCGGGACGTTCTCAACCCGGCGCCGGGAGCAGAAACAGAACGACGCGAGCGACCGCTAGGGGGCAAAAGCAGTCTGGGACCGATACTCCCTACTTATCGAACACCCGGAGTGCAGCTACCCACGGCGCGGCACGGCAAGCTGTTGAGATAACGCTCCAGTTCTGTTCGCAGAATGATGGTGCAGGCGCCGTCCTTTTTGATCGCGAGCCGGCCCGCCTTGATGATCTCGTACAGTTTGGATCGCTTATAGCCGAGGGCGGCACAGGCCTCCGGGACCCGATAGGCGAGCTTCCAGTTCGGGAGGCCGGCACCTGCCGTCCCAAAAGCTGGCTGCTCGATCCAGCGCAAATCCGCCGCTGCACTCACCCAAGCCCCCATGTCGCTGCGTATCACTCAGTCCGCTTCGGCTGCGATGCTTTCGCCGTTGAAGTCAGCAGCCGCCGCAGCCGCGAAGCTGCTGTCACGACCACCATCTCGCAACGCCCGGATGTGTTCGCTGTAGCGTCGTGCCGCCTCGAACGCCTGAGCGAGGTTGTAATAAGCCTCCGATGCCGCAAGGCTGCCGTGCCCCAGAATGGTTTTTGTGATCCGCACGTGCTCCGGATCGGCGAAGGCGATGGAGGTGGCCGCGGCATGCCGAAACGCGTGTGGATTGATCGCGCGGCCCAGCCGTTTCTCGGTTAGGCTCATGATCCGGCGATAGACCATGTTCTCGCAAAGGCCTCTGCCCCAGGTCGACAGCCATAATTTGTGGGCGTGAAGCGGATCGCGGTTCGGATTGCGCAGGAACAGCGGCCGATACATGCGCACGTATTTTTCGAGGTAGGGAAGGAGGTCGTCCGGGAACGGCGCCTCGATGGGCTGGTACGTTTTCGTTTCCGCGGCTTCGAACTGCAGCCAGAACGCGCCCCCTCGATGCACGAGATGACGGCCCATTTCGATCTGCGTCAGATTCGCAAGGCGGAACGGGCGGGCGGCAAGCAGCGCGACGAGCAGTCCATCGCGATAGAGCATGGCGCGTTCGAACAGGCATCGAGCCGGGCTGTTCTCCGCTTCCTCCATCGCCAGTACGCCGCAGGTGAGAAGCTCTGCCGCCTCGGCAAGGCGTGCGTTCTTGTCGCGCAGCGGCACGACCCGTCGCTCGAGGCGGAGCCAGATTTCGCGGAGCCACAGCCAGTCGGTGTCCGGGACCATCACCTTTACCGCCATGTAAATCTGGCTGATGCGGCTGGCGATCGTGCGGCTCGATACCTTGCCACGTAGCTCAGCTACGTACCGGGCAATGTTTTCAGGGGTCACTGATTGCCCGGGTCCGGCTTTGTGATCGAGCAGCCCTGCCGATGCTTGCCACACAAGCCAGTGCCCGTACGACCGCATGACCGTTCGCGCGGTACTTTCGCGCCAGTGGCTTGCGGCCCCACCGGGCGCGAGCGTATCGCCGCGCGTAAGCGCGGCGGTCCAGGCCTGCCGCTCCGCGGCAGACCATTCATCGACGGTCCAACTCCTGTTGTTATGACGCGGCATGTCACGGTTTCCGGCGATCTGGTTTCGCGGAAACAGTAGCGTCACGACCGGCCCGCAGCTTTGCGAGATGCGCGTCGTAGTGCCGGAAAGCCGCCGCCGCCTCGGTGCCGTCGGCATAAAACGCCGTGGTCGTATCCACGCTCTTGTCCGCATGGAGCAGCCGGACCACTCCGTAAGCACCCGGATGCGCGTCGAGATAGGTTTTGGCGGCGAAGTGCCGGAACATATGGGCATGCATCACCAGCCCCGTCTTGCGCTTGATGCAGTCGGAGATCCGTCTGCTGAGGTAGGCCTTCTGCTTGGCGCCGCCCTCCCTGCCGGGGAAGAGATGATCCGATGGCGCCTTGAGCAGCACCGGCCGATAGCGCTCGATGTAGGTCTCGATCAGCTTGGCGGATTCCGGCGGGATCACGCGGGTGATCGGCATGCCGTTTTTCACCTCATCCCCCGGAATGCAGATGTGCATGACGTGGCTTTTCGGCGTCCAGGTGATCTGACGGCCGATCTCGAGATTGGCGAGATTCTGCATTCTGAGGCATGTGAGCGTCAGGATCTCGATGGCGGCCGCAGTCTGGAATTTGAGCGCCTCTGCGTAAGTGGGCCTGCCGGTTGCGGGGGTGTCCTTGATCAGGTTCAGGGGCAGCCTTGCCAGGGCCACCACCTGCTTCGGGTCGTCGAACTGCTTGAGGCGCGTGCGGCTCTTCTCGCCCATGCCGCGTGGTTTGTTCCGTTCGCGCAGACGCTCGCCAAGCTTCAACATGGCGTCCAGGTGCGCCTCGTCCACCTTCACCCAATATCGCGCGAGGGTGATGATCACGTACGCAACTCGCGCGGCGAAACTCTTATTCTCCTTGGGCGCGTTCTCCGTTTTCGGCACGCGCTTCAGAAAGAACCGCAACCCCCTCTCGAAGGCCTCGATCTGCACGGCGTCGGCAAGGCAGGTGAGAGTTGCAGGCGCGCCCTCGCCGACAACCGCTGTGAGATATGCGCGTAGCGTCTCCCGCCGGCCCTTGATCGAGGCGGGCCGCAGCGGCTTGGGGCAGCCTTTGAGGGTGTCTTCTCCCGATAGATAATAAAGGTATTGATCGACCTCGTCCCGGAGCGATTGCGGGAACGCATCCCAGTCGAGCGAGTACCACGCCCGGTATTGCGGCACCTCGACCCGCTGTTGCGGCCACTCCGGCACAAGCTCAGCCACCTTGTTCCAGGTGACGCAGAGCTCCCGGTGGAGATCCTGCGGACGACGCGAGAGCTCCGTCTGTTCCAGGTGCGCCCAATAGGCCTTGAGAATCTCATCATCCACCTGATCTGGCCGGATGCCGAGCGCGCTGCAGTACCGGCCAAAGGCCGACAGCCGGTACTTCAGGTGGTCCTCGGGGATCAGCGCCAGCGCTTCTGCCCAAATCGGCAGGAGCGGTACCCGCTTGCGAGTATAGAGGTCGCCGAGGCCCGCCAAGGTCAATGCCTTGCGATGCAGCGACAGGACATTCGCCCAGCGGGAGGGGGTCACTCCGATTATGGCTGGGGCGAAGCCCTTGAGCCGCGCCCTGATATAGAATGGTTCGGCAGGCGCCCCAGTGAGTCCCTTTCCCAAGGCCTTGGCCAGCGTGTGCAGGGCCGACGCAATATCCTGTTGAAGGCGCGGCGGCACCTGTTCATCGGCCCGCACCCGCGCGAGAACATCTGCCAGGCTGAGCGGGCAGGCCGTGTCGAAGGTGCTTCGTGAGACGGTCAACTGGGTCATGTCTGGCCTCGTGATCTCCTGAGTGGACTGGGCTGCCCCGGCGGGAGAACAGCCCCATGTTATAGAGCGTAGATGATGTGGGACTGTTCTCTCGGGGAGCGCCGGATGGCTCTCCTCCGGCAGAACACGATGGCTCTGTCTTCCCGAAGTCGCCGGCGTTCGGCGTGCGGCGCCCACTCGTGGCGCGCGCGGCCGTGCCGCTTCACGTGGCAACGATGAGCACTTGCTAGAACCCGCGCGCACGGTCTCCGCGAATTCGAAAAGGGATGGCTGCAGGGCGGCGTCGATTGGGCAGCGACGGCGAGTGCTGACGGCGCGCGTAGATGCATTCTGATTCATTTGTTCCTCCTAAAATCTTCTGCGCCGGCAACATCGCCGGCCGAACGAGCATGTCGTCACGACGCCCAGCGGGGCTCACTATCGTGGGTCACGGCGGCGGACCGGCCGTCCTTGGGCAAGCGCATCTCCACGCCAGCGCTCTCGGCTATTCGCGGCGGACTGAAGCGAGCGCTCGGCCGGGCTGGGTGGCTCTCTCCTCATGGCGACCGCATGGAAGAGCTATCCGTCGCGCCAAACTATCGAGCGTCGAGGAACCGGCACAGATCATGGTGCGCAATACGGACGGCACGCCCGAACCTGCGGCAGCGAAGCTCTCCGCGCTCAATAGACCGGCGGATCGTCTTTTCGCTGACGCCGCACTGTTGGGCGACCTGCTTGACGCTGAACAACAGCGACGGCTGGGGATGGGGCGATGACGTATCCATGGTTGACATCCGAGACTGCTCCTTCGATTTGGGGGTCGGATGCTACTGTCACGTCGGGAAGACCGTGCCCGATATTCTGCGCCTTTCAAAAAAAGCGACACCGACGCGCCCGGTCACTCTGTTGCGAGAGTCAAGAGGTTTCTGGCGAATATGCAGGCGGTTTCCGCGAGGAAATGTCCTAGAAACCCCGCGAGCGCTTGTTGCGCCATCGCGCATATCTGTGCGTTCCGGTGTGCATCACCGCCACCTCGAAGGCTTGTGCAACATCTGTGCAAGACCCGAGCACCAGCGCACGGCAGCTACGCTGGCGCGGCGGACGCCCTTTCGGTTCTGTATTGCCCGCGGCCAAGTTCATCGAGTGCCGCTGCCATCGCCCCGTTCGACAGCGGAAATACCGCTCACCCCCGGCGGATAGAACTTGAAATTAAGTCCGGAGCCGGCACCTACTTCGAGAACGCGTCCTTCGGCGGCGCCAATGACCCGCTCGCGATACGGCGTGAGGTCCTTTCGACGCATAGCAAAATCGCAGAGCTTGGGCAGGACAATGCTTCGGTAGATTCCCATGATTTCCTCATATCATGCGAGCCGATGCTGACGCCGCTTGACCAGCGCGTAAATCGCCGGGATTACCAGCAATGTAAGCGCGGTTGAGGAGATCATCCCGCCCACCATCGGAACGGCGATCCTACGCATGACCTCCGAGCCAGTGCCGGTGATGAACAGGATCGGGAGCAGGCCCGCCATGATGGCGGAGACGGTCATCATCTTCGGACGTACACGCTCGACCGCGCCTTCCATGATCGCGGCATAGAGGTCCTTGAGGGTGACAGACCCGCCTTCTTCCGTTCGCCGCTCCCGGATCGCGCGGTAGGCATTGTCAAGATAGATGAGCATGACCACGCCAGTCTCTGCGGCCACGCCGGCGAGTGCGATGAAGCCGACAACGACCGCCACACTGAAATTGAAACCCATAAGATACATCAGCCACAACCCGCCCGTCAGCGCGAATGGCACGGAGAGCATCACGATCAGCGCTTCCGTAAGACGGCGAAAGTTCAGATAGAGCAGCACGAAAATCAGGAACAGCGTGAGCGGCACGACCGTCTTGAGTCGAGCCTTGGCGCGTTCCAGATACTCGAATTGCCCGCTCCATTCGACGTGATAGCCGGGCGGCAGCTTGATCGAGCTTGCCACCGCCTTCTGCGCATCGGCGACATATCCGCCGAGATCGCGGCCTTGCATATCCACGTATATGTAATCGACCAGTTGGGCATTCTCGGTGCGGATCGACGGAGGACCCTGTCCGATGCTTATGGATGCCACCTCTCCCAGCGGAATTGCCGCGCCGCTTGAGGTGTTCACCAGCACCTGGCTCGCGATGGTTTGCGGATTGTCGCGGAAGTCACGCGGATAGCGCACATTGACGCTGTAGCGTTCGCGGCCCTCCACGGTTTCGGTGACACTCTCGCCCCCCAACGCAGTCTGGATAGTATTCTGCACGTCATCGACGGTCAGGCCGTAGCGGGCTAGCGCCTCCTGGTTGGGCTCGATATTCAGGTAGTAGCCGCCCAAGACGCGCTCCGCGAAAGCGCTGGTCGTGCCGGGCACAGCCCGCAGCACCCGCTCGACCTCGGCGGAAAGGCGGTCCAGTCGGTCCAGATCGTTGCCATAGACCTTGACCCCGACCGGCGTGCGGATACCGGTCGAGAGCATGTCGATGCGTGCCTTGATGGGCATGGTCCACGCATTGCTGACGCCGGGAAAGGTCAGGGCGGCATTCATATCCGCAATCAGCTTGTCCACCGTCATTCCCGCAGGCCATTGGTCCTCCGGCTTGAGGTTGATGACGGTCTCGAACATTTCCATCGGGGCAGGGTCGGTGGCCGTTTCGGCGCGTCCGGCCTTGCCGAAGACGGATTCGACTTCGGGAAACGATTTGATGATCCGGTCCTGAATCTCGATCAGTTGGCTCGCCTTGGTGACGGACATGCTGGGCAGGCTGACCGGCATGTAGAGCAGCGTCCCCTCGTTCAAGGTCGGCATGAACTCGCTGCCGATTCGGGTGACGGGATAAATCGACAGGATAAGGACGACCGCAGCGATTGCGATAGTCAGCCGCCGATTGCGAAGCACCGTCTCGATCATAGGGCGGTAGATGGCGATCAGCGCCCGGTTCAGCGGATTTTTCTGCTCCGGCAGGATGCGCCCCCTCACGAACAACTGCATCAGCACCGGCACGAGCGTCACCGACAACAACGCCGCCGCTGCCAGCGAGAAGGTGTAGGTGTAAACGAGCGGCTTGAAGAGCCGACCTTCCTGCGCTTCCAGTGTGAACACCGGCGCAAAGGATACGGTGATCACCAGCAGACTGAAGAACAATGCCGGACCAACTTCGGTTGCGGCCTTGATCAAAATGTCGGTGCGGCTCGCGCCGGGCGGCGCGCGCTCCAGCCGCTTGTGTGCGTTCTCGATCATGACGATGGCGGCATCGACCATCGCGCCGATGGCGATGGCGATCCCGCCCAGACTCATGATGTTCGAGCTGATCCCGATGGCGTGCATGACGATGAAAGCGATCAGCACCCCGACCGGCAGCATGATGATGGCGACCAGCGCGCTGCGGGCGTGCAGCAGGAAGATCAGGCAGACGAGCGCAATGATGAGGCTTTCTTCGACGAGGGTGCGCTTCAGGGTGCCGATGGCGCGATAGATCAGGCTGGAGCGGTCATAGACAGGGACGATCTTCACTCCTTTAGGCAAGCCGCTCGCGATTTCGGCGATCTTGTCCTTGACGTTTTTGATGACGGTCAGAGCGTTCTCCCCGTCACGCTGAAGCACGATGCCGCTGACGACCTCGCCGAGACCGTTGAGTTCCGTCAGGCCCCGGCGCTCGTCCGGACCGAGTTCGACGTGCGCGACATCTTTGAGGAGAACCGGGGTGCCGCCCTCGCTTTTGAGAACGATCTGTTCGAGATCGCGCGTGCTCTTGATGTAGCCGTGAGCGCGAACCATGTACTCGCGCTCGGTCATCTCGATGGTACGCCCTCCGACTTCCATGTTGCTGGCGCGGATTGCGTCGGTCACGCGCGAAAGCGGAATGCTGTAGGCCCGCAACTTCTGCGGATCGACGACCACTTGGTATTGCTTGACGAACCCGCCGACGCTGGCAACCTCGGCAACGCCTTGGACCTTCGCAAGCTGATAGCGAACGAACCAGTCCTGAATAGTGCGAAGCTCGGCAAGCGTTCGCTTTGCGCCCAGCACGACGTATTCGTACACCCAGCCAACGCCAGTCGCGTCTGGGCCGAGCGATGGCGTGACTCCAGCGGGCAAGCGCTTCTGGGCGAAGTTAAGGTATTCGAGGACGCGGCTGCGCGCCCAATAGATGTCGGTTCCGTCCTCGAACACAACATAGACGAACGACACGCCGAAGAATGAGAACCCGCGCACGACCTTGGAGCGCGGCACAGACAGCAGCGCGGTCGTGAGCGGATAGGTGACCTGATCCTCGACGATCTGCGGCGCTTGGCCCGGATAGTCCGTATAGACGATCACCTGTGGGTCAGAGAGATCGGGAATGGCATCTAGCGGCGTGTTCCAGACCGCATAGATACCTGCCGCAACAATGAACGCGGTCGCCAGCAGAATGAGAACGGCGTTCCGAGAGGACGCTTCGATGATTCGGGAAATCATTGCGGCATTCCGCCGGGTTCGCCGCTGGTCGCGAACGCTTGCAGCGCGGCCCGCAGATTGCTTTCCGCATCGATCAGGAAGTTGGCGCTGGTGACGACCCGCTCGCCGGCCCTGAGACCGGACAGCACCTGCGCGTATCCGTCGCCACGCGCGCCGACCTGCACAGCCCGTGGCTCGAACCGTCCTGGCCCGTTCTCGACCAAGACAACCTGACGGGTTCCGCTGTCGATGACAGCGGAATCAGGCACCACCAGAATGGAATTCTGAGGCACGGCGGGGGAGGCGATGTTCACAGTCGCATACATCGACTGGCGCAAGACCCCGTCTGGATTCGGCAGCACAATGCGCACGCGCCCTGTGCGCGTGTTTCCCATAAGCGTCGGGTAGATGAAGTCGATCTTGCCGGTGAATGTCGGTCCGGGGAACGCGACGAAGGTGGCTTGCACCGGGTCACCGACCTTAATCGCACCGACGTCCTGCTCCTGCACGTCCGCCATCAACCAGACAGTCGAGAGGTCGGCGATCTTGAACAGCGGATCGCCGGTATTGAAGTGAAAGCCCTCGATGGCGGGCTTTTCGAGCACGATGCCGCCGCGAGGCGCGACGATGGTGACCGAGCGCGTTGCGTGGCCGGTGCGGCGGATTTCCGCGAGTGCGGTTTCCGGCATTCCGTACTGACGGAGCACTCGCGCCGCTTGCGCAATGGCGACAGGACTCCTCTCCTGTAACGCGATCACGTAATCGATCTGGCGTGTGATTACGTCCGGGCCGATCTGCATCATCGTCTCCGGAGTCTGAATCCAGACCCGCGCAAGCGGTTGACCGGCGCGGACCTGGGCTCCCGTTGTGGAGACAAAGAGCTTCTCCACCACCCCATCGAACTTGGTGGTGACAGCGGCAAGTTTGCTCTCGTCGGGCTCAATGACGCCCGTTGCGCGAACCGTTTTCGCCAGCCCTGAACGGATAGTGACAACAGCGGTCGTGACGCCCAGCATCTGTAATCGCGCCGGGCTGACCTGGACGATTCCGGTCTCTTCTTCGCCCTCGTGAACAGGGATGTAGTCCATCCCCATTGGATCTTTTTTCGGCACCTGCGAGATGTCCGGCAGGCCCATGGGATTGCGGTAGTAGAGAATCCTTCCGTGCCCACGCGGCGGGCTAGTTGCGTTCGGCGAAGCGCCCGCCTCGGCATAGACGGGTTTGAATGCTCGTCCGTCCACCGTCTTCTTCGGTGTTGCTGAATAGACTGGCTTTCCGTCAGGGTCTCGGTAGTAGAGCGGCTTGGCGGGTGCTTGAGGCGCGACAGCGCCGGGCGTCGGCCCGCCGCTGGTCGTTCGCCCAATCAGATAACCGCCGCCAGCGGCGAGGATCAGAAGAGTCACCGCGCCAGCCAGCCACGATCTATTGATGTACATGGGAAGCTCCCGCGAGCGTTACGGCTCAAGTTTGACGACAATGCTGCCGTGAACAGTTTCGGGCTCGCCCTGAACCTTGGCATCGAGCGTCAAGGCCCAATTGTCGGGTTTCTTCCACACCCTCCCGTTCGGGATTTCGAAGCGGTAAGTCCCGGCAGGCTGTTCCGGCAGCGCCTTCACGGGCGCGGTCATCGCAGCCATCCCAATGGGGCCCATGTCGGCCCTGCTTTCGATGACAACTGCTCCCGGCACGGGCTTGTTGTCGGGCAGATGCACGAGCTTCACGGAAACGACGCTGGCGCCCTTGCCATCCTTCTGAGGCGCGCCAGCCAGTTCAAAACGATAGTCCTTGCCGGCGGCGTAGCCGTTCGGTGCAACAGCCGATGCGATCATTGCTGCCGTCAGTGCGGCCATTGAAATGCGCATGTTGTTCTCCCATTGGTGTGCGACGAAGCTGTGCGGGTCAGGCGCCGACCGGTTCGGTCATGCCTTGCACAAAGCGATTGGCTGCTCGTGAGAACGAGCCGTCGTCAGACGCTTGCGATGGGAGGAGGAATGGCGGGCCTGATCGAGATGCCGTGCCCAGCTTGCGAATAGGACAGCGCCACGCGCTGTAGCGTGAGAGGTGGAGAAGCCGCAGTAGAGGGAGTGTCCGGAAGATTGATGGCTGCGCCGCACGCGACGCCGCAGATGCAGTTCTGAGCATCGTTGCATGGCGATCCATGCTTTGCCGGAGTGGTTCGCGGAGCCATGTCATGCATGTTCATCTGCATCGATTGCATGGATGGGCAATCGCATGGGGACGAGCCTGTGGAAGCCGACGCGGCAACGACCGGCGCTGTTGCGAACAGCACCGCTAGGGCAAGCAAGCCCGCCCCGATTTTCCGCGAAAGACCCGCCATGAGCATGGGGAGAAGATACGTCCCGGCATGTCCCGTCTCAAGGATCGGTCCGCCGTATGAACAATTCGTGAGAGGGGGAGCGAAAGATTCGACTGCGCTCAGGGTTTATCCCCGAAAAACAGGTACTTAATGAATGCCGCGATCCCGAGGGCGAGGAACACAAGAACCAGAATCCAGCCGATCCCCATGCCCCACATCATCGGACCGTGCATCATTCCGTCGCGCATCATCTGCTGCATGAGTGATCTCCCTTTCCATCGGATGTCCCTAAATATCGGGCCGGAGGAACTTTAAGTCCAACTATGGGGGCATGCGGGTGCGTGTGAGGGAGTGGTGCCGAAGTACGTATGCGAGGATCGGGATGCCCACGGCGCTCGGCAGTATCCAGAACGCGATTTGCGGAAGCTCCCGCCAGAGCGGCAAGTTCTTTCCGTTGTCCACATAAAACGCCGTCAGGAGCAAGATGTAGGACATGCCCATTCCGGTAACATGCAAGCGCGTCCAGCTAGGCCATCGTCGCCGCAGCGCTTCACGCGCCAGATAGGCGGCGACAAACGACAGCGCTCCAAGAACGAACAACGGATAATCCTCTTGCCATCTGACGATTGCCAGCGCGGATGCGGTCACAACCGCCGCCAGAAGGCACCAGAAGTAAACGGAGCCAAAGCGCGAGTGCCTTCCCCGGCCTTTGTTGCTCAACATCGCCAGGAGGCCGGTCCCTACGCATGTAATTCCCAGTAGGACATGAACACCGACAAGGCCCAGTAAAATCGGACTGCTGGAAGGGACGGGAATGCCCGCCACAACGGTAATGCTGTCCATAGCCCTGCCGAAGCTAGCAATCCCACTCACGACTTCCTATAGTCCTCACATCCACCGAGGGACTCCAAACCGTGAAGATGCTCGTTACCTCAGCGAGGTTGGCACTGGCACTGTTTGCATCCACCGGCAGTGCGCTTTCCTGCAAGAGCGGGTGCCATTGCTGTAACCATCACCACCACACCACCCACCATCAGCGGACATAGCGCTTCCAAACGATCTCTGGCACGAACGAAAGCAGCGCCAGCACCAATACCACGCCGACTGCATTGCCAAATGTACGGGGCGCAATCCCCACGATGCCCAAGGCGACCGCTGCGGCAAATACCGCTCCCGCGAGCAACACCGGGCCTGAAATGTAACAATGCACGCGACGGCAGCGCCTGGCGTTCAGCAGACAACCAGTCGCCATCCAGAAAAACAGGACTGCACATATTCCAGCGCCAACGCGAAACCGAAAATTGAGAAATCCCGCAGCCCCGCCGACGACGATTGGCAAGCCCCACCAGAGACAAAAGCTCAAAGGTTGCCGCACCCAATCCTTCCGCGAGGGCGTTGTGCAGGCCGTCACCGGCAGCAACTCGCGTTAGCTCTACCCTCCTGCACTGGCGGGCATTTCACATCCCCGTAGGAGCAGAACACGCAACAGTCGCCCGGCTTCGGTTTGAGCAGCGCGCCACACGCCGCGCAGGCATAGAAATACTGGCAAGCATCAGTCGGCATCGTTTCGTGGCTCTTATGACCGCAGTTCGGGCAGGTGAGCGTGGACTCCGCGATCACGGGGGTCAGCCTTCCCGCGTTCCGAGAAACATGAAAATGGCGCCCAAGATCAGTCCGAACACTGTCAGCCAGAACAGCGGACGCGGCATTATCTTTCGCTGAAACCAGAGCAAGACAGCGCCACCTACGAGTCCGAGGACGGCCACGATGAAGAAAATTGGCCGGTGAAATTCGGCGTAGATGCCGATGTCGCCGAGCCATGCCGTGCCAACACCGAGCGCCGCTAGATAGAACGGCAACGCGCAACAGGCCGCCAACCCGAACGACGCGCCGATCCCGCTGAGTGTGAGTAGGGGCGACGCTGCCCGCTGGACACGCGTTCCCATTGGTTGAGCCATTTGGTCTCTCCGTTCCTTAATGGGTAACGGCTCTCAATAGGCGGGGCAAGGATCACGTCCGGCCCCTTGGAAATTTCAAGGCGGGCGCAAGCGATGAAGACCGCAGCAGCGGGGCCCACATGACCGCCAAAGCATCTCTGTCCATTGTTGTCGTGCCTCACAACAGGCAGATTAACGGCTGCGCAGTTCGAGAAGAAGGCCCGGTGAGTATGCGAAATCGGATCGCTTGGCCGGGCGCGCCCCTTGCGCTCCTAGCCATCCCAAATCGCCGCCACAATCCGGTACGCGTTGAAGACACGTTCCGCAACTGCTAGGCTGGGCAATCGGTTCGTGCGACTTTGTTGGGGGAGACAGCTATGGCCTACGTAGACTGGCGGATAACCGGCCCGGAACTCACCGCTTGCAATTGCGATTGGGGGTGTCCCTGTCAGTTCAACGCGCTCCCCACCCATGGCGACTGCCGCGCTGCGGTGGCGATGCGCATCGACAGAGGTCATTTCGGTAACGTCAAACTCGATAGTGTAATTTGGCTTGGACTCTTCGCTTGGCCGAAAGCGATCCATGAAGGCAATGGCGAAGTGCTAGCGGTGGTCGATGACCAGGCCAGTGCCGAGCAGCACGACGCCGTGCTGAAGATTCTGACGGGGCAGGAAACGGAGCCGGGCGCTACCATCTTCAATGTCTTCGCAACAACCTACACGAGAGTGCACCCGCCTGAGTTCCGGCGCATCGAATTCGAGGCGGATATCGACAAGCGCATCGGGCATGTGCGTGTGCCGGGCTTGATCGATATGCAAGTCGAGCCGATCCATAACCCCGTCACAGGCGCGGAACATCGGGCGCGCGTGCAGCTACCGCGAGGGTTTGAATATCGCGAAGCCGAGTACGCCAGCGGTACCGTCAAGAGCGGTGATCCAATCCCACACGATTGGGCAGGACGGCACGCGCACCTCTGCCAACTCGATCTGAGTCCCTATGGGCCGCCTGCGTAAGCGCCTTCGCGTCGGCAGATAACATGGCCGAGCAAAGGCTTTGGCAGGCCGTTTTGAGCCGCGAACAATGGATCGTTGCGGCGATCATGGCGCTGGCAATTGGACTCGCGTGGGTATCGCTGTTCTCAATGGGCATGCCTGCCGCCCGATCCGATATGGCCCCAATGCCCGGGATGCAGGTTCCCTACCTTTCGGAATCTTGGACTGCTTCCTATGCGGCGATGGCCTTTGTCATGTGGACCATCATGATGGTCGCGATGATGCTGCCGTCTGCCACGCCGATGATCCTGCTCTACGCTCGCGTCGCCGGACAGGCGAGTGAAAGTTCAGCATTGCCCCCGACCTTGCTGTTTGCCGCAACTTACCTTGTGCTGTGGACCGTGTTCGCGTTGTTGGCGACGTTGGCTCAATGGACGCTGTCGCACTTCCAACTGCTGTCGGACAGCACGATGGCGATTGGCAATAACCGGATTGGCGGTGCACTGCTCATCGCTGCGGGCGCTTATCAACTGACGGGACTAAAGCGCGTCTGCCTCGACAATTGCCGCTCGCCGTTCTTCTTCCTGACGGCACACTGGAGGCCCGGAGTTTTGGGGCCGCTAAAGCTGGGTTTGCGACACGGTGTATATTGCATCGGCTGTTGCTGGCTGTTGATGGCGCTGCTGTTCTTCGGAGGTGTGATGAACCTGACGTGGGTGGCTGCCATTGGAGCTGTGGTCCTGGCTGAGAAGGTTGCACGATTAGGGCCGTTCCTTGGCCAAATTGTTGGAGGCATGGCCATTCTTGCGGGCACGGCGCTCGTCATCGCACCAAACGCTAATATAGCGGTCACAACGGGCTCCGGGATTGAGCCGGTCCATAAGAGGGTCGCAGCCTCCACTCAATCGCCGCCAAATTGGAGAATGCAATGACCCAGATCGGAAACAACCGCCGCCAGTTCTGGCAGTTGGGAAGTGCAGCCCTAACCGGCGCGCTGCTTTGGCCCAACGAGCCTTTCCGCTGAGGAGGAAAAGGAAGTCGGCGCGGTCGACGACCTGATGCGAGCACGGAGTGGTGCGTCGCGCACTGCTAGTTTATGACGAGAGTGCCGACAGACTGAGTACGATGCCCCGCTCGGTCGATGCGTCCGCCCTTAGCCGCACGGCATAATTGTTTCGCGCGTTCGGCGAGGATTATCACGAGCACAGGTTTGAGCAGACGCACATCTTCTTACGGGTAAAGAAGGCGGGAGGTATGGCAGCGACTTACGTGAATGTGCTTCTCGCGCAGCATAAGAGAGCAGCAGCAACTCGGCGGTGATGGGTTCGAGAAAGCGGTCAAAGAGATTGACGTTATCGAGCACAAGTTGTGCTTTTCCGATTTGGCGCAATCACGGCACCCGCTCCACCTCGGCTCAGATAGGCCCTCTGCTGGAGCGAAGAGAGAAGAGCGGGTGCGTCAGCTGAGCAGCGAGACGTACAGAAGTAACGCGAGCACGCCCGATCCGATGCGTTGACCCGACTTAGCACTTTTGCTAAACGCGTATTAGCAATCTTGCTAAGGAGCCCTCATGCGGGCTGTCCGCGCCAAGCGCCCGGCCAATAACGCCGAGGCCGTCGCCGCCGAATGCGCACGCAAGCTGCTGAAGCTCCGTGGCAATACCGGAGAGACGCAAGCGCAACTGGCCAAGCGCCTGCGCATGACGGAATCTATGATCTCCCGGTTGGAGAGCGGGAGTCACATTCCCAATCTGCGAACTCTGTGTCGGATCGCGGATGTATTTGGGCGTGAAGTAGAAATTGTTTTCCACGAACACGAACATACCCATGCTGACGGCACGCGCCACAAACATCCGCACCATCACCTTGACCCCGATCATCGCCATTCGCACGGGGAAAAAAAGTGATCTTTGGTCCCGAACTGCTCCTCGTCGGTGCGGTCGCTACCGTTGGCGTGCTTCATACAATGGTGCCGGATCATTGGGTGCCGATAACGCTGATTGCGCGCCAACAGGGTTGGACCAAGATGCAGACCGCCAGCGCGGCATTGAAGGCTGGGACCGGGCACTTGCTGTCCACATTGTTGATCGCGCTTATCGTTTGGGGTGCAGGGGTCGCGTTCGCGCAGCGCTTTGGGCACTACGTTGATACGGCTTCCAGTTTGGCCTTGATGGGATTCGGCGGTTGGATTGCGATTGCGGCGTTGTTAGAAATGCCCAACATCGGACACGGACACAGCCATAGTCACGGGCATGACCACGGCGGCCCGTCGCAGGGCCTACATGGGCCGGAGTCACAGCGCATTGATACCGGCAGCGGCCACGCGCCGTTAGACCTTTCTATCTTTGAAGATGGCATGCCCCCGCACTTCCGCCTGACCGGCGCGCAGGACGAAACTGTAACGGTCACGATAAAGCGTGACGACGGTTCGCGGCAGGAGTTTGCGATGGTCAGGGGTGGTGCATATTGGGAGTCCGCCGCAGAAATTCCCGAACCGCATCAGTTCGCGGTCACGGTAAAGACGGATCATGACGGCCACTCTCACAGCTGCGAAACCAAATTCACCGAGCATTCGCACGACCACGAAGGCAGGAAGCGCATTTCCACGCGCACCGCGTTGCTTCTCATTCTCGGTTCGTCGCCGATGGTGGAGGGCATCCCTGCGTTTTTCGCGGCGGGCAAATACGGCATCGGGTTGATTGTCGTTATGTCTCTTGTCTTTGGCCTGACGACCATCGCCACCTATGTTTTGCTATGCGTGTATTCCACGGCCGGTTTGCAGCGCGTCAGCCTCGGGCCACTTGAGCGCTATGGCGAAGTTCTAAGCGGCATGTTCATCGCGCTTGTAGGCGTGGCGTTTTGGGTGTGGCCGGTGCTATGAAGCGCGAAACAACACGCTCGATAGTGCCGCAGATCTGCACCACCGGTGTGAGCATACCTAGGGGTATGGGATCGCGTCTAGTCCAACCGGACCAGATGCAGCCTCAGTGCATTAGCAATCACGCTTACGGAAGACAACGCCATTGCCGCGGCGGCAATCTCCGGTGACAGCAGAATCGCGAACGCAGGATAGAGCACGCCTGCAGCGACCGGCACGCCGACGGAATTGTAGAGGAACGCAAAGAACAGGTTCTGCCGAATGTTACGCATCGTGGCTTGCGAAAGCTTCCGCGCCCGAACGATTCCCGTGAGATCGCCCTTTACGAGCGTGACGCCGGCACTCTCCATCGCGACGTCGGTGCCAGAGCCCATCGCAATGCCGATATCAGCGGCAGCAAGGGCGGGCGCATCGTTGACGCCATCGCCTGCCATCGCCACGACACCTCCGTCTTTTTTGAGCTTGGCAACGGCGGCGCTCTTCTGATCGGGCAGGATTTCCGCTTCGACCTCCTGGATACCGAGCCGCCGCGCCACGGCTTCGGCCGTTGTGCGGTTATCGCCGGTCAGCATCACGATGCGGATGCCGTCCGCCTTGAGGGCTTTCAACGCGGCCGGTGTCGTCGCCTTAACCGGATCGGCGATTGCAAAGATACCCGCCGCGCGACCATCGACTGCGGCGAAGATCACTGTTGCGCCATCGCCGCGAAGCTCGTCCGCTTTCGCCGCAAGGGACGCGATGTCGATGCCGTGCTCTTGCATGAAGCCGCGATTGCCGAGCTGGACTTTCTTGCCCTCGACCGTGCCCAGTGCGCCCTTGCCGGACGCCGAGTCGAACCCCTCGGCTTTTGGTATCGCTAGCTGGGCACCCTGTGCTCGCGCGACGATCGCGACGGCGAGCGGATGCTCGCTGGCGCTTTCTACGCCTGCGGCAAGCCGCAGAAAGTCGTTTTCGTCAACGCCTGGCGCTGCGACCACAGCAATAACCGACGGCTTGCCTTCGGTTAGCGTGCCGGTTTTGTCGATCACCAGCGTATCGACACGCTCCATGCGCTCCAGCGCCTCGGCGTTCTTGACCAGCACGCCGGCCTGCGCTCCCCGCCCAACGCCCACCATGATCGACATAGGAGTGGCCAGCCCCAGCGCACAGGGACAGGCGATAATGAGAACGGTGACGGCCGCAATCAGTGCGAACACGAACCGTGGCTCTGGGCCGAAGAGCATCCACACAACGAACGCAAGCAGCGCGACGGCGACCACCGCCGGCACGAACCAAGATGCGACGCGGTCGGCCAGCCGCTGAATCGGCGCACGGCTGCGCTGCGCATCCGCGACCATCTGCACGATGCGCGACAGCATCGAATCGCGCCCGACCTTCTCGGCGCGAATGATGAGCGCACCGGAGCGGTTGATCGTGCCGCCGATCACCTTGGCGCCAACTTCCTTGGTTACCGGCATCGATTCGCCCGTAACCATCGATTCGTCGACCGACGAGCGGCCGTCCGCGACCTCGCCATCGACCGCGACTTTCTCGCCCGGCCGCACGCGCACCAGATCTCCGGCAACAATAACTTCGAGCGGGACTTCTTCTTCCTGTCCGCCGTTGACGCGGCGCGCCGTCTTGGGTGCGAGATCAAGCAGTGCGCGGAGGGCGCCGGAGGTATGTTCACGGGCGCGCAATTCGAGAACCTGGCCGAGCAGCACCAGGACGGTGATCACGGCGGCGGCTTCGTAGTAAACGGCGACCGCGCCATCCATGGAGCGGAAGCTCGCTGGAAACAGATTCGGAAGAAAGGTGGCCACCACGCTATAGAGCCACGCTACCCCCGTGCCCAGAGCAATCAGTGTGAACATGTTGAGATTGCGGGTGATGAGCGATTGCCAGCCGCGCTCGAAGAACGGCCAGCCTGCCCAAAGCACCACTGGGGTTGCTAGTGCGAACTGAACCCAGGCCGATGCGCCCGGCGCAATCAGGCGGTGCACGTCGAAGAGGTGACCGCCCATCTCCAGCACGACCACAGGTAATGTTAGCGCCAGCCCGATCCAGAACCGCCGCGTCATGTCGGCCAGTTCAGGACTGGGCACGGCGTCGCGCGTCAGGACCACCGGCTCCAGTGCCATGCCGCAGATCGGACACGACCCGGGGCCGTCACGCCGGATCTCGGGATGCATGGGACAGGTGTAGATTGTGCCAGCCGGAGCGGGCACCCCCTGCTCCTTTGCGGCAAGATATTTGTCCGGATTGGCAGCGAATTTCGTTCGACAGTCCGCCGAGCAGAAATGATAGCTCACGCCCCGATGTTCGGCATGATGGAACGTCTTGGCCGGATTGACCGTCATGCCGCACACGGGATCGATCACGGAGTTCTCAGACGGCGCCGCTCCGGAACGATGAGGTTTAGGGTGCTGATGTGTTTCGGTCATCGGATCCGTCTTGCGATAATACCACCTGGGGGTATATAAGCGCTCATGCGGAAAGACAGCAAGACAGCAACGGTCAAACGGCTCAACCGTATTCAGGGCCAGGTTCGCGGCTTGGCGAAAATGGTCGAGGAGGACCGCTACTGCATCGAAATTATTACGCAAATCGCGGCCGCGCGCGCGGCACTGGCGCGTGTTGAGCAGGAGCTCCTTCGTGACCATGTTGCCTATTGCGTCGAGCAGGCGATTGCTTCGGGCGACAAGAACGGCCAGCGAAGGAAAGTCACGGAGCTGATTGAGGTACTCGGGCGAGCGCACAGGTAGTACGCACAGCGTCTGACCCTTTCGAACGGAGACCCTCATGCATGCATCGCCCGTTCTTGACCCACAAGCCGCTGCGGTCGTCGAGCGCCTTCACGCACTGAGCGATCGGCAAATCCGAGCGGGATTGGCATCGTTTGTGTTCAGGTCTCTGTTAGAGTGGATTCGGGGCGGTCGAGCCGATTTCACACAGACTCCGCAGGGCAAGAGGCTATTGAGCGACAAGCTGGTCGCCCTCGACCGCGATAAGGCAGAGTTGTGCTATCTGCTCTGCCGCGCGCTCCATGCGCACCGGGTTGTGGAAGCAGGGACCTCGTTCGGCGTCTCCACGATCTATCTGACCTCCGCAGTCCGCGACAATGCGAAGGCCGGCACGGAAATCGGAATTGTAATCGGTACGGAACACGAGCCATCGAAGGCCGCGGCGGCGCGCGCGAACTTCGCAGACGCGGGTGTCGAGCATTTCGTGGAGCTGCGCGAAGGCGATCTGCGGGAAACGCTGAAGAATGTTGAAGCGCCCGTGGATTTCATGCTGGTGGACATCTGGATTCCGATGGCCCGGCCGGCCCTGGAGCTGGTAATGCCAAAGCTCCGGCCGGTCGCCATCGTGCTCTGCGATAACATCACGCAATACGAGCGGCAATATGCCGACTACCTGAGCTTCGTGCGCACTCCGAGCAACGCCTTCCGCTCAACCACGCTGCCGATGAAAGGCGGCCTAGAAATGTCGGTGCGCATTTAGGGCGCGACGGAGCCCCGTCCGTGCTGCTGGCGACGCCGCCCCGCCACAGCCGCTCCAGTGTCCACTGCGGTGCGAGCCTACCACTCTTATCCTGGCAGCCGTTTCAGGATGCGTTTCATCTGATCGATTTCCGCCTGTTGCGAAGAAACGATCGCCCCGCAGAGTTTCCTGATCTCCCCGTCGTGAATTGAAGCCTGTTGGCACATGAGAATCGCGCCGGCGTGATGTGGAATCATCGATTTCAGGAACTGTCTGTCCGAGATCGCCGCCTGGTCCCGGATGCCGAACCAGAACAGCGCAAGAGCAACGAAACTTGCCGCAATAATCGCGAGATTGGCCATCTTGTTGGGATACATTGCGCGCATCATGACCAATTCGAAGATGGCCATGGGAGCGACCATGAGCCCTGCCATATACGCCTGATTCAGTTTGGGATAGACGTTTTCGAATCGGTTGACCATTGCATACATGAACCCGAACATGACGATGAACGACAGCGACAGCATGATCGCAAAGTGCATGTAGTGCATCCCGCAATGTTGTCGGTTTTCGGAGTTCATCGCATCGCTCCTTCTGACGTCGAAATCGGCACCGCGGAATTGGGGTTTACAGGACTCAACCGGTTACCGCCAGAATAACGATTGACGTGCTGGACCGAATGATTTTCATGCGCTTCTCCCGAAAGCTATGCCCCTTCAGCTCACGGTGAATGCAATGCTCGAAGTCAGGGTTTCTGAAGTTGGCGCCTCGAGAAGCATCGAGCCAGCCTCAGGGCTTGGAAAAGGCCAGGTGCACCGTGATCGTATCGCCGGCCTTCACATTCGCAAGCGAAGCCGGTGGAAAGTGCAGCTTCAGCGCCATGCCGCCCGTGGTTACATCCACGATTCCGGTTTTGCTATCCATCGTCGTGACGGACGCTTTCATCATGTGCGAGCCCATCATCGGCCCCATGTTGGACATGTTCATGCCCGGCATGTTGCTCATCCCGGACATCCCGTGTTGATCGTTCTGCGCCAGCGCAGGTACAGCCGTCGAGGCAAATGCTGCGATGATTAGAGCGTGTGCGAAGCGAGACATTGCATTTCTCCTTTAGTCGTGGTGGTCGTTGCCCTTCATACCCGGCATGTTCATCATCTCTTCGTGTTCTTCGGGTGCATTCTTCACCATCGCCTTGTAGTGCGCTGGTGTGAGCGTTGGAAGCTTCTGCAGGAATGCGACCATATCCCAGATCAGCGTATCGTTGTGCGTCGGGCCCCACGCGGGCATTGCGCTCATCTTGATCCCGTGTTTGATCGCCCAGAATTTCTCGGCGGGAGAAATCGCCAGGCCGCGGCTCAGTTCGGGCGCGCGCGGATAAAGGCCTTGGCTGATTTCTGTTTTTTCCATTCCGGGCGCAAGATGGCAGCCACTGCACATCTCGCTATAAAGCCCCGCCCCTTGCGACACGCGCTTCGGATCGCCCAAATCGGACGGAACCACGACATTCCGCGCGCGGGCGGCGATCGACCGGTTGCGCACGGCCTGCATCAGCCAATAGACCGGCTTCGAATGAGGTTCGTCAGCAGCAACATTGTACGCACCCATGGAAATGATCATGCTCGCAAAGGCGACGACGACTATCACGACGAGCACTACGATTGCCGAGATGAGCCAGTGTCTCCTGATTCCCGGAAATGACCAGCGGTTCATCTTTCACCCTACGTGTGGGGGCATACTCACCCTGATACGCGTGCGCCTGGCCAATCCCTCTCGCGAGGGATAATGGGCGCGGTGCGTACTATATACGTGCCGATCAATAGGAGCGGAAGGATGATTGACAAGGACCTTGAAGCGCTGATTTTGCGCGACTCCGGCTACCGGCTGGATCGGCTTGAGAGCGATATCTGGCGGCGCGAAGCCACTTTCCGAGCTGCCCGGAAAGCAATGCGGCGGCTCGCCTCGTGGCAGGCGCTCATCATGGTCACGGCGAGTATCAGTTCGGCCGCCATGGGGATGTCGCTCGCCTCAACCATCTCGCCGCAACCAAGGCTCGCCGACACCGCCAGGCTCACTCCATCCACCCTGCTGTTCGGAAAGCCGCGGTGAGCAGCCAAATTCGTGTTTTCGCGGGCATGCTCGTGGTTACCGTCCTGGCTGCCGCGCTGGCGGGCTGGGTCGGCGTTCACTTCGGCATGCGGCAAGTGCAAGAGCCGGGTCTCGACACCGTTCTGCACCAGCGCCTGGACCTTACGTCGGCACAGGATGCCAAGATCGATATGCTCGAACGGAATTTTGCGGCGCGGCGCCGGACGTTGCAAGCGCAGATGCGCGCTGCCAATCGCGATTTGGCCAGCGCGATCATGCGTGAGCATGCTTACGGCCCGGACGCTAAGCTTGCGATCAGCCGCTTTCATCGTGCCATGCTTACCCTTCAGGAAGAGACGATCCGGCACGTGCTCGCCATGCGCGCGGTCCTGACGCCCGATCAGAGACATGAGTTCGATGCGATTGTTGTGAAAAGCCTTGTCGACGATACACCGTGAGTCGTGCCGAAGCGGAGAGCGATGAGGCGCTCGCGGCCCGCGCTGCCGCCGGTGAGCGCGCAGCTTTCGAAATCCTCGTCCGGCGATATAAAGAGATCGTATTTCGGTTCATCCGACGATACATCGGCAATTGGAACGACGCTTACGACGTGCTTCAGGACGCATTTCTGGCGGCGTGGCTCAACCTTCCGCGCTACGATCATGGTCGACCATTCCTGCCATGGCTCTACACGATCGCGTTGAACAAGTGTCGTGATTTTCAAAAGGTTCGGCGACTATTTTTGCTGGCGTATGCTTCGGAAAGGCGGGAAGAAAACTCAACAGCTGTCACCGCCCCGCAAGCCGATGTTCGGCAAGCTGAGCGGCTGCGGCAGCTGGATAGGGCGATCGCTATGCTTCCGGCATTCTACAAAGAACCGCTGTTGCTCACGACCGCTGGCGGCCTTTCTCATCGGCAGGCGGCTATTCTTCTTGGGACAACGCCGAAAGCCGTTGAAATGCGCGTGCGCCGCGCACGCAAACAGCTGGGGGATGCGATTTCCGAAGCGGAGAAAGAGGGATAAGCCAAAGCGCCTGCGTATTATCTGCAAGGGGGTTCTTAGTTGGAGACGCACGATGGGTAACCTCTCGAAACTAATCACTGTATCGGTTTTGGCCGGCGTGCTCGGCTTGGGGACAGCGATGCAGCCGGCGTTCGCAAGGGCGCACGGTAGCGGAGGCGGCGGACACGCAGGATTTTCCGGCACCTTCCACGGCGGAGGCTTTCGCAGCGGCGGATTCCGCGTCGGAGTTGGCGGTTTCCACCGGGGATTTGGCGGCGGGTTCCGTCGGGGATTTGGCGGTTTCCGCGGCTTCCGTCATCCTGTCGTCTTCCGCGGCCATCATCGCGGCTTCGGCGTCGGATTTGGCTTCTACGGCTACCCCTACTACGGCTATCCGTCCTACGGCTATTATGGCTCCAGCGGCTATAGCTGCGACCCGTACAGCCCGTACTACGACCCGTACTACTGCGAATACTGATCCGAGGCCGCGCTGTGCCGACAATCGGAGCGTAAAGGACTGCGTGCCCAATCTCAGCTTGCGCGACGGCAGGCGCGTGCAATCGAGTGGCGGGTGTGCCTCACCACGTCGCAACGGATCGCAGGGAGATCAGGGCAGAGAGGGATTGGCCGTTGGACAACGTAGTTAGTGGCGCGGATAACCGTCCGTGGCAGATCGTTCGACTTCAGACGCGGATAGCCAGATGTCCCCGAAACCAATGATGCTGTCCTTGAGCCGCAGACGCTTCGTCGAAGGTCTTGCAGTGGTGGGGAGTGTGGCGGGGTTGGGGTTGCCAATTCCCTGGGCCAAAGCTGCAAAGGGCGGGCCCCCGACCTTAACGGGTAATCAATTCGATCTCGTCATAGCGCCGATGCCGTTTAACATCACTGGCCGGCCAAGGACCGCCACAGCCGTGAACGGCTCCGTCCCGGGACCGATTCTTCGATTTCGCGAGGGCGACACTGTCACCATCAACGTCACGAACAAATTGGATGAGCCGACTTCGATCCACTGGCATGGGATCAGGTTGCCCAACCACATGGATGGCGTTCCAGGTCTTACCTTCAAAGGCATCATGCCCGGCGAGACTTTCACCTACCGCTATCCAATCGTGCAGAGCGGCACCTATTGGTACCACAGCCACAGCGGTATGCAGGAGCAGACCGGACTGTTTGGTCCATTAATCTTCGAGCCGCGCAAGAAAGAACCTTATGCCTATGACCGCGAATATGTGGTGATGCTCTCCGACTGGACGGACGAAGATCCGATGACCGTCGTCTCGAATCTCAAGCAGCAAAGCGACTACTACAATTTCGGGCAACGGACCCTCGGAACCTTCGTCGACGATGTCGAGCGCAATGGTTTCTCTGCTGCGCTCGACGACCGGCTGATGTGGGGCAAGATGCGCATGAGTCCCACAGACATTATGGATGTGACGGGAGCGACTTACACGTTTCTCATCAACGGACAGCCACCGGCTGCAAACTGGACCGCCCTGTTCCATCCAGGAGAGCGTGTGCGCCTGCGTTTCATCAATGGCTCCTCAATGAGCACGTTCGACGTGCGGATTCCCGGGCTTGCGATGACCGTGGTCGCCGCGGATGGAACGGATGTGCAGCCTGTGGAGATCGATGAGTTCCGCATTGGCGTGGCCGAAACATACGACGTCATCGTCGCCCCCCAAGAGCAAGCTGCGTACACCATTTTTGCGCAGGCGCAGGACCGCAGCGGCTACGCACGCGCCACGCTCTCGACGCGCGATGGTCTGACCGCGGAGATTCCGCCGATGGATCCCCGGCCGATGCGCACCATGGCAGACATGGGCATGGGCGGGATGGCCATGAACGGCACGTCCGGCATGGATATGGGCGGCATGGACATGTCGAAGTCGCAACAGGCTGGCCAGCCCTCTTCCATGCCAGGGATGGATATGCAGAGCGGCAGTGACTTGCCCGGCATGAGTGGAAGCTCCATGGGCAATATGGACGCGTCCCACAGTCAGAACTCTTCGCCAAGCAGCATGCCAGGCATGGACATGACCGGTGGCGCGAGGGGGAACATGCCGGGAATGCAGAACGCATCGTCGAGTGTTCCCAGGAGCAACGCGGACGGCGTCGATCCTGCCACGCTCAAGGGACAGCCCGCAGTCGACAATGTCGCTATGGAAACGAAAGACCGACTTGGCGAAGCCGGTGACGGGCTGGATGGAAACGGACGCCGCGTCCTCATCTATACGCAACTAGCCGCGTTCAATCCGCCGATGCCAGAAGACGCGCCGCCCACCCGCGAGATCGAGTTTCATCTGACGGGAAATATGGAGCGCTGGACGTGGGGTTTCGACGGCAGGAAATTCTCGGAATCGAAGCCCACCGAAGTCAGGCTTGGCGAGCGCATCCGCTTCGTCCTGATCAACGACACGATGATGGAGCACCCAATTCATCTGCATGGGTTCCTGTTCCAGGTCGAGAACGGCCAGAGACAGATGCCCTTCAAGCACACAATCAACGTCAAGCCGGGCGAGCGCATGAGCTTTATCTACACGGCGGACACTCCGGGCGCGTGGGCGTTCCATTGCCACCTGCTCTACCACATGGAGATGGGCATGTTCCGCACGGTACGCGTTGCATGAAAACGACGGTGGCTATCGCAGCGTTTGTCGTCTGCGGATATCTTGTAGGAATCCAAGCGCACGCGCAGGACGCGAATGGTACGCTCCCTGATGTCACCGCACCTTATGGGGTGGCGCCAGTTGATGACGAACACGTCTTTTACCACGCATTGCTCGAAGAATTCGAGGGCCGGCTTGGCGCGAACAACAGCTTCCGCTGGGAAGGTGAGGCGTGGGCCGGAACCGACATAAACCGGCTGTGGCTCAAAAGCGAAGGCGAGAGGACCGGCAACGGCGACCTCGAGGACGGGCAGCACGAGCTCTTCTATGATCGACCGATCAGCAGCTATTTTGATCTACAAGCGGGATTGAGGACGGACATCGATTCCAAGCCTGGCCGGACCTGGGCGGCTCTGGGGATTGAGGGTTTGGCGCCCTTGTTCTTCCATGTCTCCGCAACGGCGTACGTCAGCAGCGAGGGTCATTATGCCGCAAAGCTCGAAGCCAATTACGATCTTCTCCTAACACAGCGGCTTATCCTTCAGCCGCAGGTGGAAATGAACTTCTACTCGAAATCCGATCCCGCACGGCAGATAGGGTCCGGTCTCGCCGATGTCGATACAGGCTTGCGCCTGCGCTACGAGTTCAGCCGCAAATTTGCGCCCTATATCGGCCTCACATACGAGAGCAAGTTCGGCGGCACCGCCGATTTTGCCCATGCAGTTGGCGAACGCGCTTCCGACCTTCGCTTCACGCTGGGGATAAGAGCTTGGCTGTAGCAAAGATGGACGAAACGAGTCTGCGACTCTCTGGTAAGTTTCTAGGCATCGTTGCACCACAGGGAGGCCGACGCCTGAGTGGACCTCCGAGACACACTTCACGACCGTGTCCGCACTCCCGCTCTAAGCCACTGGAGTGCAGAATGGCCCTTTATCCCTTTAACATCATTGATTGGGATGAAAAGCCAGCGAGCATCATGAGATCGACTACCCGAATAATCTACACGTTGCAGAAGGCCTCTCGACCTTCGCAACGGGCGCCGAATAGATATTTGGCACGGCGAGCGTTGGGTCGCTTGCGTGGGGAACACATGCCCTCTATTCGGAATTAGGACACCCCGCTCCGGTGAATTAGGTAGGGTCCGGACCCATTAACGAGCGCTCGGGGATTCCCAAAGAGGCGCGAGTCAGATTCCGTTCTGTCGTGGAGGATGGCCATGGCAGATTACTTCTGGTTTTCGGATGCGCAATGGGCTCGGATCGAACCGCTTTTGCCGAAGGATGTGCGCGGTAAGAAGCGCGTGGATGATCGGCGGGTTCTGAGCGGGATCGTGCATGCGCTCAAATGCGGCGGACGCTGGGCTGACTGCGCCGATGTCTACGGGCCGAAAAAGACGCTCTACAATCGCTTCGTTCGCTGGTCGGAGCGCGGCATATGGGAGAGCATCTTCAGTGCGTTAGCAGGTGCTGAGGACGCGCCAGAGCGGCTCCTCATCGACAGCAGTTGCATCAAGGTCCATCGCTGCGCGGGCGGCGGAAAAGGGGGGCCTTGGCTCATGGTATCGGCCGCACGAAGGGGGGACGCAACACCAAGCTCCATGCCGTCTGCGACGAGAAAGGCCGGCCCTGCGTCCTGCTCCTGACACCAGGCAACCTACATGATTGCCGGGTCGCCCAGCGCTGTATCGAGGCCTTGCCGCCCAGCGCCGAATTGGTTGGCGACAAGGGCTACGATAGCAAGGCGCTGCGCGAATGGCTCGAAGCGCGCGGCACGCAGCCCGTCATCCCGCCGCGCAAAAACCGCAAAGTCCAATACGACTACGGCAAAGCTATCTACAAACAGCGCAACATCATCGAGCGCATGTTCTGTCGCCTCAAGGACTGGCGACGTATCGCCACCCGCTTCGATCGCAATCTCAAAAACTTCATGGGCGCAATCGCACTCGCCGCCGCCGTCATCTGGTGGCTATAATGAGTCCGGACCCTAGAACAGGCGGGGGCAAAGGCGGATAGCGCGCGCTATTTTAGGCAGCTCGCAACCCCGCAGTGGTACGAGCAGCGCGTTCGCTCGCCCTGTGGACTCCCTGCACCCGCGTTGTTCTCGTGCCGCCATGGCCCGGTCCACATGCCCGCCCGTCCCTGTCCAACTATGGGCCAGGGGCGGTGACCAATACTGGCACCCACCTTCGGTGACGGGCGCGGTTAGATTAAAAAAGGGCGGTCAGCGGAGGGGCATTTCGGTGCTTGGCACGCATCCGGTAAAACGGAACATACGTTAGAATTGTTTCCGCAAGCGGGGGGAACGGCCTCGATTTGGCCGCGTTGATGAACGGGAAAATCACCTCTCTGCTTGGGGAGAGAGCAGCACAACGTGGGGGCTGGCTGGCACATGCTGGCGCAGGAGGCTGAGCGGGCTAGCCCAGCAACGCAAGCACCGGGCCAACAGGTCGAAACCCGATCAGCCAAGCGGAAAAAGATGAAGAGACTGAAGATCCAGCAAATAGGGTTGCCCCACCTCAGGCAGGCCCAATCCCGCGGCGGTTGCTTCGCGAAGCGCGATTCCTTGCTTCACCGCCGCTTCCGCCCGTTCGCTGTGTCATGAACGCTGAGCGCCTGTTCCACCAGGCGACGGATCGCTTCAGCGCGCGATGGTAGGTCGGGCTGTTTACGTCGCCAGTTATCTACCTGCTCCAAGAACGCCTTTGATGCGCGCATTTGGAAGGGGCGGTCATGGGTAAGTGCCATGATTCACTTGTACTGCATGTATTGATATGACACTGCGAGGCTGCATGTAATGACACGAAGCGGCCCAGACGGAAGGCTCATCTCCCGCCCGGGCCTGACCCACAACGCCACGGAGGTTCAACCAATGGCGAAGCAGGCTAACGCACACACTATCAAATTCCGGCTCCCTTGCGCGCTGCCGAAGCAAGCGCGGAAGCTGGTCAAGACGCTATCGAATCACGCCTGGCGGCGGTCGAAGGCCGAGCATGATGACCGCGATCGCGATGCCGGAATGATTGTAATTCGGCTCATAGCCACCTGTGTGGTGCGGCCATTCCGGGGAGGGGAGCCCCTGCCCGGAATGAAACCCGCTTTATGGAGCGCTTAGAACGCGCCGGTGCCGTTCGGCGTGCCGAGGCCGGTCGGGCCATCGTAGCCAACGACGCCGGTGCACAGATACGAGCCGCCGCAGCTCCCGTTGCTGCCCGAGGTGACATCGAACAACGCGGAAGTGTGCGCATACGGATCGCTGCCGTAGGTCACCGCGCCGCCATTGTCGCCGTACACGCCCGCAGTCAGGGGCGCCGCAACGCTAGTGCCGCCGAACACCAGCCACGCGGTCGAATGGTGATAGGGACCGTACACGGCGACGCCCGTGTTCGGATCGGCGACCGCGGAGACATCCGCCACGGTGCGATTCGCGCAGCCGCTATCGGTCTGCCACGACGGTTTCGCATACACCGTGCTGCAGCCGCTGCCGGCGCCCGACCAGACGGTTTCGCTCCAGCCACGGCTGTTGCTTGCCGTTTTCAGGCTGGTGCCGCCCACCGCCGTCACATGCGGCGACGAAGCGGGGAATTCCACGCCATAGCCATTGTCGCCAGAGCTGACCGTGATCGCGATGCCGGGATGGTTGTAGCTCGGCTCATAAGTCTGCGAGCCGGATTCGCCGCCGCCATAGCTGTTGCTGATCGCGTGCGGCGAGAAGGACGCCGCCGTGTTTTCCGCCGCCGCGAGATTGGCGAGCGAGTTGGTAGTCGCTTCCACAAGGACGATCTTGCAGCCGGGGCACATGGCGCTGACCATGTCGAGGTCGAGCGCGCTTTCCTGCGCCCAGCCGGTATTGTCGCGCGGATAATTGCTCTGCTGGCCACTCTGGTTCACTTTCATGAAGCAGCCATTGGCGGTGGTGCAGGCCGACAGGCCGAACTGCGCGCGATAGACACCGAGATCGGATTCCGCATTGGTGTAGCCGTAGGCATCGACGATGGCGATCGTCCCGGTTCCGCTGCCCGAGATTTTGTAGGCGCTGGTCAATTGGCTCGGACCGTAGCCGGAAGGCGCCGCGGCAAACGCGGACTTCGATTTCGCAATAATGTTGCCCTTGGCGTCGGTGACGACGTGGGCATGGCAGCGCGCGGCGTGGCCAACCACCGGGCCGCAAACCGCCCTATGAAAGGTATTCCCGGACCGTTGGACCGGGGTCGATTGGGCATCGGCGCCCGCCGCAAAACCGACGACAAGGGCGGCCGACAACAGCCCTCCAGACAAAATGCGATGCATGCTCTCCTCCTCTTCGGGCAAAGCGCTCGGGCCTTCCCGGATGACTTGCGTTATTGGGGAATATGAGACAAGCCCCTTCAGGCGCCTTGTAGCAGATTAGGTCATGGTTTTCTAGCGAAACCCCAATGACTTGCGGACAATGCTTGTACCGGTCCGGTGCCTTTTTGTGGCGCTTGGCAGAGGCAGCACACCCAAAGCCATCGTTGCGCAGCCGGCGCCCGCGCTCATCCGCTTACCAGCCGATGCTGCCGTTGTTTCGCGAGCGCATAAATTGCTCGGATCACCAGCAGAGTCAGCGCTGTCGAGGAGAGCATACCGCCCACCATACGGCGATCCGGCGCATGACTTCCGATCCGGTGCCGCTAATGAACAGCGGCATCGAAATGGCGGAAAATGGAGGTAACTGGCATCGCACACCTCACCGGCTTTGCGGAACGGGAGTGCGGACCCTGTTTTAGAATGCGCCCCAAGGTCTCTCAAACGCCAGTACCGGCGACGTACTAAACATGGACCGGTTCCGATCGCCGCGCCTTAACCTGGGTTAATCGGGGTACGGGGCTCGTGAATTCGTTTTGATCCGTGACATTCGGCTACCCGCGCGTATTCTCTCCCCGGAGGATGACAGCTTGCGACGCCTGGTGGCGCCAATCTGGCGTGGGGGCCGACTCCGTCCGGTCTTGAGATTGCTTCCGAGGAGATTTCGACCAGCTGCGCAATGTGCTTTTCCCAGCTTTCGATCGCCGCCTGCATTTCGGGGAAGAAATCGTATCGCTGGTAGACTCCGACGATCCCGCCGAAGCTCCCCGAGACATGGTTCAACAGACGCTCGATGACCGGGATGGAGACGCCGATCGAGGCGAGACCCGACGCAAATGTCCTGCGCAGGTCGTGGAGCGTCCACGCCGATACAGAGTAGCGCTTATCCAATCGGCGTTTGCAGGGTGAATGACCGTTGAACGGCGTGATCTTGCCAAGTGCCTGGAAATAGCATTCGTCCGAAGCGGGGGCAGACTCCAGGATGGCTCTTGCCATATGCGACTTGGCTCAACATCGCGTTTCTGGTGCTCGCGGCCCTTCTTGTCTGGCGGTTCTTGAAGACCGGCGGCTCCGCGATGCTGCGCATGATGAACAAACCCGCCTAACACGATCACCATCATCATCACACCCGCGCGAGGCAGCACCGGGGCCGGTCGTTTAGAATGGTAATGTCCTGTGCAGCACGCCAAGTCTCAGCGGAGGTGCTATCGCATACTCTCTTCTGAGGCTGCCGGCGACGTGAAATCAATTCCGTAATGTGCAGGGCATCGGCAACCGGAAACACATCGTATCGAGCTCTCTTCGGATACTGGAAGGTTCTGCATTACGTGAGAGAGGCGGCCGAATGCCTCTTTAATCATGTGTAAGCAACCCCCGACCGCGAATCGCCAGTTACAAACGTTGTTAGGGCGTTTGTTAGGGTGGCATCATAGATTCTGAGGGGAATGTCGTAACTTCAAACACTTACGAACAGCACTGGCGCACAGTGAGGCAATAACCGAAAAAAATGCGATTTCGGCCGCAAAATCTGCAGGGGGGTACTACCGGTTTGGCACTATATCACGAGCACTCGGGTTGTTTTCTCGACTCGGATTCACCGGAGTCGCCTGCCACTTGGAACTTTATGCTGCCGCCAGGTGGGCCAGCTTGTCTGAAGCGGGTTCATAATACAGTTCCCAGGCTTCCATCAAAGCAAACCGCTTCTTGAGCCCGGCGCCTCGCCGATAAGCCTGCTCCACCTTGTTGCCGACTGTATGCGCGAGCGCGAGCTCGACGATCTCATTCTGAAACTCCGTTTCGTCGCTTGCCCAGTCCTTGAAGGTCGAACGGAAGCCGTGGACTGTGTATTGCCCGCGGCCAAGTTCATCGAGTGCCGCTGCCATCGCCCCGTTCGACAGCGAAAATACGCGCGCATCAGGCTCTTCTGGCCAGAACTCGGTCACTATAGCGATGGCACGGGGGCAGAGCGTGACTGTGTGAGGCTTGGGATTTTTCCCCTTCATGTGCGCCGCCGGCCTGTTCCAAAGCTTGTTCTGCACGTCAAATTCGTCCCGCGTTGCCTTGATCACTTCACCTGTCCGCGCTGCGGTCAGGATCGTGAATTCGAGCGCGCGGTAGCTAATGTGCTCGGATCTCCGCAGATCACGAATGAAATCAGAAATCTCTGTGTAGGGCATGGCGGGATGATGGCCGCGCGTGAGTGCTTGGCGCTTCGGCAGCAGCAACTCAAGATGCCCTTTCCACCGCGCGGGGTTCTCACCAGTCCGGAGCCCCTTCACCTTCGCTGCGTCGAGCACGCGTTCAATCCGACCGCGGAGCCGCGACGCCGTTTCGGGTTTCACGTCCCATATCGGCCGCAGGACACCCAGGATATCGTCCGTAGTAATCGAGGACGCCGGCAGCGGCCGAAGAGGCGCGGCATCGACGGTGAGCGTTGTCACCCATTGTCGGCTGTGAATCGCGCTCTTCCACTGCGGCGAAAGGTCTTGAATAAGCCGGTCGGCGATTGCCGCGAACGTGTGCATGTCCTTCGAGGCACGTTCCGCGCGCCGTTGGTCAATCGGGTTCTTGCCCGCTTGCAGTGCTGCCCGTGCCGCCCGCGCTCGCTCGCGTGCCTCGCCAAGACGGACCATGAGAGCGGATCCAAGGCCCATTTCGCGCCGCTTCCCGTGCCACTGGAAAACGAACACCCACTGCTTGCTCCTGTCGCGATAGTCGACCCGCATGTAGAGACCGAGACCATCGGCATACATGCCGGGCTCCTTCGCCGATGCGACGGTACGCGCGGACAGCATGTTGAAACGGGGCAACGCGGAAGCTCCCTCCTAAATTCCCTCATAAAGCAAGGCACGGATTTCATGGGACGGCGGTGGACGCAGATGGAATAATTCGGCTGTCATGTCAACTGTTTGGGGCAGCGCTCGGACGCAGATGGACACGGAGGGACGCTCATAAGAGGACTCCCTGTCCGCCA
>DIZC01000101.1 GCA_002429315.1 Alphaproteobacteria bacterium UBA6038 | reverse complement strand
TCCTTCATCTTCTGCAGGATGAAGGCGGAAATTTCCGAGGGAGAATACTGCTTGCCATCGCGGCCCTGCACCCAGGCATCGCCATTGCCTGCCTTGACGATCTTGTACGGCACCATGCCCATGTCCTTCTGGGTCATGGGATCTTCGTAGCGGCGGCCGATCAGCCGCTTGATGGCGAAGAAGGTGTATTCCGGGTTGGTGACGGCCTGCCGCTTGGCGGCCTGTCCGACCAGGCGCTCCCCGTCGCCGGTAAATGCCACCACGGAAGGGGTGGTGCGCGCGCCTTCCGCATTTTCGATGACCTTGGGGGCCGAGCCCTCCATGACCGCAACGCACGAATTGGTCGTGCCGAGGTCGATGCCGATCACTTTAGCCATGGTTGTTCCTCTCTTCTGGCGGACGGTGTCCTGGCCCTCAGACGAGGCGCCTTCCGGTCCGTCCCCTTTGAAATCATTGGCAAAACCGGCTCGGGCGAAAGCCCCTGCCGGTCCTAATGGCTATATAGGAGCGGGGTCGGGGCCTCGCAAGGCGGCAGGCGTGCCTGGGGCCTGTTTACGCGTGAATCAGACTGTGCCTTTGAAGCGCTTGCGCGCGGCGCTTGCCGCGGAGGGGGGAGCGAGCCGGTCGAGTTGTGCCATGATTTCGTTGGCCGCATCGCCTTCCACCGGCTGCATGGCCGGGGGCAGGGCTTCATCGCCTTCGAGAATCGCAATCAGCGATTTGCGCGCCCGCGCCACCCGGCTCTTCACGGTGCCCACGGCGCAATTGCAGATGTGGGCGGCGTCTTCATACGAGAAGCCGCCGGCTCCCACCAAGATGAGAGCCTCACGTTGCTCGTCCGAGAGGCAGGAGAGCGCGCGCGCCGTATCCGACAGTTCGGCGGCCCAGGATTGCTCGCCGCCGGAGCCCGGAATCCGCTCGGCGGCTTCCTGATCCCACGGCGCCTGCCGCCAGGCGCGCCGGCGGTCGGAATAGAACTGGTTGCGCAGAATCGTGAATAGCCACGCCTTGAGGTTGGTGCCGGGCGCGAACATGTCCCGCGCCTGCCAGGCTTTGACCAAGGTCTCCTGGGCGAGATCGTCCGCGGTTTCCTGGTTGCCGCACAACGAGCGGGCAAACGCGCGCAGGAACGGGATCAGGTCCAGCAGATCCGCCTTGAATTGGGCGTCATCCTCGGCTTTGACCCGGGGACGATTGGTGTCCGGTCGCGATGGGGCGGGTTCGGCGCGCATGCTCACGAGCTTCCGCCCTGGGGCTCCTGCTTGTCCATCTTCCGCAGGAGATCCAAAAAATCATCCGGCACGGGTTCCTGCGCCACGTCGTCGTAGATGCGCCGCAGCTCGCGGCCAATAGCCCGCTGCCGCGTCTTGATCGTTCTGGCGCGCTCCCGGTCGGGTCTCTGGTCTTTTCTCAAAACTGCCCAGCCCCGTCGTTGTACTGAAGTTGCCACCAACGCTTCCCGATGTTGAGTCAACACGCTAGCGTGCGGCGCCTCGGACAGCCGCGCCCGAAGCCCAAACGCGGGCCCCGCCCCAAAGTTCCAATCGGGGGAACTTTTTGTGCCAAACGGCGTTTCCGGTTGGGTTTATTTGGGATCGAAGGAGCTGGCTACATGAGCATGACGCAGGCCCTTGCGCCGCACCTGCCCTATCTTCGCAGGTATGCGCGCGCCTTGACAGGATCGCAGAAAAGCGGCGACGCCTATGTCCGGGCCGCTCTTCAGGCGCTGCTGGCCGGGGAGCAGAACCTCGCCGAAGGGGTGGCGCCGCGGGTCGCGCTCTACAAGCTGTTTCACACCATCTGGTCGAGTCCGGCCCACCGGTTCGACAATGGCAATCTCGACCCCGACGCGATGCATAGTCCCGAAGGCCGTCTGCAATCGCTCTCCGCCGAGCGACGCGCGGCCCTGCTGCTGACGGCGGTGGAATCCTTCAGCCTGGAAGAGGCGGCGGAGATTCTCGACGAGACCCCGGAGGAGGTCGAGCGCGCCATTATGGATGCGCAGCAATCGATCGAGAGCGAACTGGTCTCGCGCATACTGATCATCGAGGACGAGCCCATCATTGCGCTCGACCTGGAGAACCTGGTGACGGAACTGGGCCACGAAGTGGTCGCCACGGCCGCGAGCCGGGATCAGGCGGTAAAGGAAGCGCTGGCGAAGAAGCCAGGGCTGGTTTTGGCCGACATCAATCTGGGCGACGGCGGATCGGGGATCGATGCGGTCAACGAGATCCTCAATAGCTTCGATATCCCGGTGATCTTCGTCACGGCGTATCCGGAGAAATTGCTCACCGGAGAGCGGCCGGAGCCGACCTACCTGATTGCCAAGCCTTTCCTGCCCGAAACCGTGCAGGCCACCGTCGGTCAGGCTTTGTTCTTCCATCCGATCAAACGGAAGGCCGCCTAGCGGCATCAGCGCCTTCGGCGACGAGAGTATCTGCGGTCCCGGTCCCCTTCCGCAAAACGGGGGCGCTGGGCACAGCCGGAACGGCGACCGCCCGCGCCCGTTTCCTTTAACGCAGCAACGGAGTGGACCTCATGCTCGGATGGGCTTTGACGTTTCTGGTTTTGGCGCTGGTCGCCGGTCTCCTGGGCTTTTTTGCCTTGGCGGGCGTGGCCGCGATGATCGCGAAGGTGCTGCTTTTGGTGTTTCTGGTGCTTCTGGTGGTCAGTTTCTTCGGCGGCGGCTTGCGCCGCAGTCCACCGGTCTAGAACAACGGAGGCTGAGGAGAACCCGGCCGGTGCAAGCTTGGCCGGGTTCTTTTTCGCCTCGCGGAGGGTGTGACAGCCTGCCGCACATTTTCCAAATTTTTTTGGAACCACCTGCGGGCCGCCTCGTTATCTCCCCCGAGCGGATGTCCGGTCCGGTACGCCCCAGCCCCTTCGACACCCCGCATCGGGTGTCCGCTCAACTTCCTCCAAAGCGCCTTCGGGCGCTTTTTTGTTGCCTCGGCCGTCCGGAACCGCCCCGCCGAGCCACCCGTTCTCAAAGGGAAGGCCACCCGGAGCAAGCCCATGGATCGCACGGACTCTGATTTCGGCCAGCGCGACGGCTCTGGAAACGAGGTCAGCACCACCGAAGCCCGGCAGGGCGTGACCGGGACCGGCACCCGCTATGTGCTGCACATCGGCTTGGCGCTGGCGGTGATTGCGCTGGCGATCATCTATTTCGTGATGATGCGCTAGTCCTTGGCGCGCTCGACGTAAGATCCGTCCGCCGTCAGCACCACCACACGGGTGCCGGTGACGATGTGTGTCGGTACCATGGTGCGCACGCCGTTCGACAGCTTGGCCGGCTTGAAAGAGCCGGACGCCGTCTGGCCCTTCATCGCTGGCTCGGTGTCCACCACTTCGAAGGTCGCCCGCGCCGGCAGCTCGATCGAGATCGGCACGCCGTTGTGCGCAGCCAGCCGCACTTCCATGTTCTCGATCAGGTAAGGCTCGGCATCGCCGACCACGCTGCGCGGCACATGGATCTGGTCGAAGGTCTCCGGATCCATGAACACGAACTGGTCGCCGTCCTGATAGAGATAGTTGTGGGTGCGCTCGTCGATGAAGGCCTTTTCGAGGGAGTCGGTGGTCTTGTAGCGCTCGTTGATCTTCACCCCGTCGGAGATGCGGCGCATTTCCAGCTGGGTGACCGGCGTGCCCTTGCCGGGATGAATGTTCTCCGCCGTCAGCACGACGTAAAGCTTGCCGTCCTTGTCGATGACGTTGCCTTTGCGGACATTGCTCGCGATAACCGAAACCACCTGGAACCTCGAAATTGGGCTGGCGGCGTATAGCAGGGCCGCAGCGCCGCCGCCAATGTAAACGCATCCCGCATGCACACGACAAAGCTCTCTCGGTACTCTCCGCTCACCCTCGCCCCCACGAAGTGGGGGAGAGGGCAGGGTGAGGGGGCTGTCGGAAATCAGAAGACGGAAATCAGAAGTCAGAAACCGGCTGTATTCGCATCCGCTTCTGACTTCTGGCTTCTGACCCCTGACACCCTCCTCACCCCGACCCTCTCCCCCGGTTCCGGGGGAGAGGGAGAATCAAAATGAGCTGGTGGTCACCCGAGCGGCATGCGGACAGGCGGCCGGTGTTGGCTCATCGCGGGCATATCAAGCGGCGCTTGCGCGAATGGTTCGAAGCCCAAGGCTTCACGGAAGTGGAATGCGGCGCGCTGGTGGCCTCTCCCGGCAATGAAGCGCATCTGCACGCTTTCGAGACGGAATTGCGCACGACCGCCGGCGAGGGCCGCAAGCTCTACCTTCACACCTCGCCGGAATTTGCAGCCAAGAAACTGCTCGCTGCCGGCGAAACGAAGATCTTCGATTTCGCCCGCGTGTTCCGCAACCGCGAGCGCGGGCCTCTTCACGCGCCGGAATTCACCATGCTCGAATGGTACCGCGCGAACGAAGGGTACGAGACTGTTATCGCGGATATGCTGACCATGCTGCGGCTTGCGGCCGAGACGACCGGCATTGCTGAGATGTCGTACAAAGAACGCAAGTGCGATCCGCGCGCGCAAGCCGAGCGCCTCACTGTGGCAGAGGCATTCTCGCGCTATGCCGGAATCGATCTGCTCGCGACATTATCGGAGAATGGCGAGGGCAATCGCGACGCGCTGGCGCAAGAAGCACGACGCGCGGATTTCGAATTCGCGGACAATGACAATTGGGCCGACATCTTCAGCAAGATTCTGGTGACGCGCGTCGAGCCGCGGCTGGGCATTGGCGCACCGACCATTCTGTATGAATATCCGCGCTGTGAGGCGGCGCTGGCGCGCGCCACGCCGCACGATCCGCATGTCGCCGAACGCTTCGAGCTGTATGTCTGCGGTGTCGAACTCGCCAACGGCTTCGGGGAGCTTACCGATCCGGCCGAACAGCGCCGCCGCTTCGAAGCGGAAATGGATGAGAAGCAGCGCATCTACGGCGAGCGCTATCCGCTCGACGAGGATTTCCTTTCAGCCATCGCGCACATGCCGCCGGCCTCCGGCGTCGCCCTCGGTTTCGACCGCCTCGTGATGCTCGCCACCGCTGCGCGCAGCATCGAGGATGTGTTGTGGACACCTATGCGTTAGGACCGTTGCCGCTCTCTGCACCGAGTGCCGTTTTCCAATCGCGCAAAGGGTCTGGAGGAGTCGCCTGATTGTCCGACTCGACGATCTGATCCATGAACCCCACAAAATCCCTTCCATAGGCCTGACGCGATTGGCGCCAAGCAGCGCGCAAGCCGGGATGACTCGCCTGAAAGCGGGCACCCTCAAGCGAGCTGTGAAACGCCTCGTCGCTCATCAGCCCGTCGCGATGCTGGATGAAGTTGTTTTCCATATTGATGAAGCCACAGCGCGACAAAGAGAGAAACTGGCGCAACTCCGTCTCGCTCATATCGGGATCACCGCGCAGCCCTTTGTTGTACGCCGCCGCCACCGCCGGATCGGCAAGACAAAGATTGATGTCCGTGATCCCGCTGCTGCGGCCTTGCTGCATGATGGCGCGCTGGTTGCGCTGGGTCTGCCGGATTTGAATCGAGAGATAAATCAGCGACCCCACAACCGCGGCGCTGCTGACCAGATTCGCTATCGACGATATGTCGGAAAGACTCATTGCGATGTATCGACGGCCTCGTTCAGGGGCTTTCTTAGCAGAGCGCAAACCGGATGATTAGAGCCATTGGGCCGCCGCGCGCAGGGCAAGAGCGAGCGTGTGGGATTGCAGGGCCCTCGCGCACTTGAGCAAGCGCCCAGCATCGCGCTCGGCTTCCCCTCGTCATGCTCGCCACCGGTGCGCGCACCGTCGGTGACGCGCTGTGGACGCCCTGCCCCTGACCGTCATCCTTGGCGAGCGTTCGCGCGCGAATGTTAGCTTGTTGGTGAAGTCAGCGATGAGATTGGCACTCTGCAACCCACCACTTACCACCACGCCCCTTCAGAAAAACTGTCATGGGTGATTTGATAATAAGCTCGGTATGGGCGACCGTGGACACATGCAGTTGCGGCCCGCTCACATCGCCATACAGCACGCGTTCGATTCTGAAAGTGATGTGGTCTATCCCGTCCAGCACAACCACATTCGGGTCGTTATTCTCGATTGCTTCCCATCGTTGATGCTGGATTGTTCCGATAAAGGCTGAGTCCGAGCAAACCTGCTCTCCTAGCGGAAGCATATCCGCGCCGCTAACGAGAAGCGCGGATAGTATGGCTGATGCGAGGAGCACGCTGGCCCTTTAGCGATAGGTTGAGTTGATGGCGTCGAGGCTTTTGGCGCCGGGGCAGAGATCGGATTCCGCGAGCTTGTTCAGCGGGGTGGCGACCGTGTTCAGGTGCGCGTGCAGATCCTGCGCATCGTCCTCGAGGTAGAGCAGCCCGGTCACCACTTCGCCCCTGGCGTGGCGTTCCTGCAAATACGCCATGGCGGTCGCGCGGTCGTGCGGATCGTAAGACGGATCGAGCTTCGAAAGACGAATGACCGAGCCGTCGTGCTGATGCACTTCCTCTACCGTGCCGGGTTCGTAATCCACCGTGATTGGCGCGCGGGGCACGATGAAATCGATGCGGTTCACCGCGTCGTTGTGCTCGCGTACGAAATCGTATGATTTGGTGGATTCCGGATTGTTGTTGAACTGCACGCACGGGCTGATGACGTCGAGGATCGCGGAGCCCCGGTGCGCGATCGCCGCCTTCAGCAGCGGCACCAGCTGCGGCTTGTCGCCGGAGAAGCCACGCGCCACGAAGGTCGCGCCGAGCAGCAACGCCAGGCTCACCAGATCGATCGGTGAATCCGAATTCACCGCCGTCTTGCTTTTAGAGCCCTTGTCGGCGGTGGCGGAGAACTGGCCCTTGGTGAGGCC
>DIZC01000103.1 GCA_002429315.1 Alphaproteobacteria bacterium UBA6038 | reverse complement strand
TCCATAACGTTGCCCCCGTAGCCGCGTCGAAGGCATAGACGTTGTGGTCACCGGAGCCGGCATAGACGATCCCTTTCACCACGGCAGGCGAGGTGAAGAATGGGCCCAGCCCTCTTAACCAAGGAACAAGGCCTGTCGCTGTATCGACCGCCCAGAATTCGCCGTCGCCGAAACCATCATCGGTGCCGATGTAAAGAATGCCGTTCGCGACCGCGGGCGACGACGAGGAGATCGTGCCCGTGTTTACAGTCCAGAACAAATCCAGGTTGGCCACATTGCTTGTGTTGAGAACATTCTCGTAGGGATTGGAGCGCTTGCCCTTTGCATTGAAACCGTGCTCCACCCACGGCGTGCTGACGGTGAACAGCTTCTGCACCGCCGCGCCGTTGTCGCGCTCCACCGCGGTTACCCAATGCTCGCCGGGAAGGGCGGACGCGGGAATCGGAAGGGAATGCTTCGCAAAGGCGCCGGCCGATGAGGTGGCGACGAGCAACTCGTCGGTTGTGTCCAAGTAGATGTCCACGGCCGCGTTGGCTCCGAACCCCGAGCCGTTGACCTTGACGTCGTTGGCGCCGGGATGATCGGTGAGCGGCGTAACGGAAATCGCGAGCGCGAAAGCCGCCGAAGATGTCAGCAGCGCCAACCCCGCCAGCGCCATGCTCAGGCCCATTCGAAGAACGCGCATGCAAGCCTCCCGCTAGTCGAAAAGGGGCCTGGACAGCGCGGGCTCCCCCAGAGCGCGCGCTGCCGGCCCCGACCCAGGGACTAACCTGACGCAGCCGGCACCCCGCCGTCTTGGCGGAAAACGACAGAGACCAGGGCTGAAAACGACTCCGGTTTCCGTCATAGTGACGGCTGGTACCGTGGGGAGGGAGCCGTGTCAGGGCTCAATATGAGTGGCGTTGCGGCGTCCGCACAGGCTGCGGCGAGTTTTCGGTTTTCGACCGAGTCTCTCCCCGAACCCGAGCGCATCGGAATGTTCCGCGAAGTGTTCGCCCGCAAAATCCTGGGCATGGACGTCGCGCCGTTGGGCGAGCGGCCGTTCCGCACCGACATGACCGTGAAACAGCTGCCCGGACTGAACATCGTCTGGGCCCGCAGTTCGCCGGTGCGCGCCAGCCGCACGCGCGCGCTGCTCGCCGATGGGAAAGATGGGTTCGCCTTTCAGTGGTCTGGCTCGCCGGGCTTCGGCGAACGTCGCGGTCGCGAGCTCACGCTGGAGCCCAATGACGGAATTCTGATCGCGTGCAGCGAGCCCGGTATTCTCGCGCTGCCGCGCGCCCACGCGGTGGTGAGCCTCACCTTTCCGCGCGAGGCGATGGGGCCGCTGGTGCGCGATGTCGCAGATTACGCCGGCCGGCCGGTGCCGGCCGCAAGTCCCGCGCTCAGGCTTCTTGCCGGCTATGTGGAGGTTCTCAGACGCGAAGCCGCCGCCGCTCCTCCCGAATTGCAGCGGCTTGCGGTGGCGCATGTCTATGACCTGGTGGCGCTCGCGCTGGGCGCGACGCGCGGAGCCGCGGACATCGCCGAGCGCGAGGGGGTTCGCGCCGCGCATCTCGCCGCGATTCAAAAAGACCTCGTCGAGAACGTGCACACGGACATCTCGATCGAAGCGGTTGCGGCGCGCCACCGGCTCTCACCGCGCCACGTGCAGCGGCTGTTCGAGGAGAGCGGCACCACGTTTACGGAATTCGTGCGCGACGCGCGGCTCGAGCGGGCGCGCGCCATGCTCGCCAGCCCGCGGTTCCGTCACAAGCGCGTCAGCGACATCGCCTTCGAAGCCGGCTTCCGCGACCTCTCGCACTTCAATCGCTGGTTCCGCGCCCGCTTCGGCGCCTCGCCTAGCGATCTGCGAAATGCCGCCGCGGAATTGCGTTGATGTCGATTCAGTCGATCTGCACCGGCATCAGGGCGAAACCGGACACCCACCGTCGCCCCAGCACACTTTCTTTCGAATCGCGCCAGTGTTCGTGATATAGAGCACATATCCGCCTTGGCCGGAGATGTCGTATATGGCTCCGACCACCATCTCGGACGTTCCATTTCCGTCGAGATCGGTCACGCACGCAAACCCGACTGCCCCAGCAACACCGTTGGTAGCGTTCGAAGAAGGCGTCATATTCGCGATTGAACACCCCGGCGATGCTGCCGGCGCCGTCTGCGCCGCCGCCGGCGCGGTGGCGAGGAGCGTTGCTCCCATGGTGACGGCGCAAGATAAACCGGCGGCCGCCAGCCGGTTCGTGTGTGAGCTTCGCTGTGTCATGGTCTTGATCCCATCGATATAGGGGCGCCCCCGACAGAACACCCAGGCTGCGATTGCTGGATCATCTCCGGTCTTTGGGATTGCGTCTCGGATTCCCGCGCCATCCGACCGGGCCGAAAACGACACGCGTTCTCTGAAGGTGTATGCCGAGCGAAGGTCGCTCGCCGTTCCCGCTAGGCGCGCCGCCGAGCGAGCCGCGGCGTGCCGACTGACAACCATAGGTTGATTCTAACTGCTCTTGCTCAACTGTATTCTGCGATGATTAGATTTTTGTAAGACGCCGTTCTGGCGCCGCAGTACTGCGTATCTGCTTCAAATCTCGTCGTTTGGACTTGCCAGGTCGTCGGGGCAGGCGAACGGGGCTTGCGTGCCTCTCAACACGGGATCGGGCGGTGGGGGAAGTCTCGATTTTGCGCGAAGCATCCGCGCGGCCGCGTGCGCGCGGCGCGCCGGAGTGTGCGGCCGGTGCGACCGATGCCGTTGCGCTGCGGCTGCACAGCAAACTCGGCGCAGCGGCCAAATCGTTGCTCCTGTCCGGTAGTCATTCGTTCGGCGCAATCGAAACCCTGCGCAGCGCCGCAATCGACGACGCAACGCATGCGCTTCAGCGGCACGAACCGCAATATTCCGCCGCCCGCACCGTCACCCCGGCGCAGCGAACATTGTTCGTCGCCGTCGGACTCGGGCTCACGGTTTGCGTCGCGATCTCGCCGGCCGTCGGCGGGCTGGTTCTGACCGCGTTCATCGCCGCAAGCTATGCCGCGAACGCCGTTTTCCGCGCGTGGCTGTTCTGGGTCGGCTCGGACGAGCCCTCAACCCAGATCGATGCGTCGGAGGAGAACGCAAGTGCCGCCGACCTGCCGGTCTATACGGTGCTTGTTCCGCTCTATCGCGAAGCCAATGTTGTGGCGCAGTTGGCGGCTGCGCTGCGCCGGCTGGATTATCCCCCGCACCTTTTGGACGTGAAGCTGGTCGTCGAGGAAGACGACGATGACACCGTCGCCGCCGCGCTGGAGGCGAGCGCCGACGGCGTGTTCGAAGTGGTGGCGGTTCCGGCCGGCGAGCCGCGCACCAAGCCGCGCGCCTGCAATTACGCGCTGCAGCTCGCGCGTGGCGATTTTCTCGTCATCTTCGATGCGGAGGATCGGCCGGAACCGGACCAGCTGAAAAAGGCGCTGCATGCGTTCCGCCGTGCGCCGGTCAACGTCGCCTGCCTGCAGGCGCGCCTCAATTTCTTCAACGCACGGGAGTGCTGGCTGACGAGAATGTTCGCGCTGGATTACGCCCTATGGTTCGATTTCCTGCTTCCCGGGCTCGACCGGCTCGGAATTCCGATGCCGCTGGGCGGCACGTCCAATCACTTCCGGGTGGAGGCGCTGCGCGCCATCCGCGGCTGGGACCCCTTCAACGTCACGGAGGATGCCGATCTCGGCATCCGGCTCGCGCGCCTGGGCTTGCGGGTCCGGACGCTGGATTCCACCACCTACGAAGAAGCCACCAACGCTCTGGACAACTGGCTGCGCCAGCGCACGCGCTGGCTCAAGGGGTACATGCAAACCTGGCTCGTGCACATGCGCGATCCGCGCCAGCTGCTGCGCAATGCCGGGCTGGGCGGGTTTCTCGGTTTTCAGCTGTTCGTGGGCGGCACGGTGGTCGCCGCACTCCTCAATCCGATTCTCTGGCTCGTGTTCGTCCTCTCCTTTTTTATCGATGTTCCGGCTGTCGGTTTCACCGGCGCCACGCACGCGCTTTCAGGGTCGGGGCTGCTTCTCGGCAATGCGCTGTTTGCCTATCTCGCGATGCTCGGTCCGTATCGCCGCGGCTGGCTCGACCTGTCGCCCTACGCTCTGCTGGTGCCGTTCTACTGGCTGCTGATTTCCGCCGCCGCGTATCGCGCGGCTTGGCAGCTCGCGCGCAAGCCCTGGTATTGGGAGAAGACCGTTCACGGGCTGACCCGCATGGCGGACGGCGCAGTTCCATGAGCGCGAGCGCGGCGCTGGCCCATTGGGTGATCCTCGCCGTGCTGCTGTCCGTCTTTGCAGGTGTGTTGTATCGGCGGCTTCGCGGCGCGGAATACCGACGCGTTCGCGCGGCAGCCTTCACAGTGCTGGCGCTGGCGCAGCCCGCATTTGCGGTCCCGGCGACCGCCATCAGATCGATTCTGGTTGCGGTGGCCGCGTATGCGATCGGCTCAACGGCCGCCCAGTTCGTGCGGCGCCAGGATCCGCGGCGGATCGTTCTGCTCGGCGGCTCGCTCGCGGGAGCCCAACTGGTGCATCCGGTGTGGGGCACGCTCACCACGATCGTGCTGCCGCTGGCGCTTCGGCATCAGGTCACGGCGACGACTTCGGCGCGCACCGCAGGCCTTTACGTTTCGCTGCTGTTCATTCCGGCCCTTAGCAGCGCCGCGCTCCTCTACCTGTCGCTCGCCCAACATTTCGACGGCGTGCAGTGGCGCGGCTTCGTCTCTCCTGGCCAATACGCCGTGCTCGTTGCAGCCGCGGTATTGCCCGCCACTCCGCTGTTCATCGCGCTCGCACGAGCGCCGATGAAAATTCATGCTCTGTCGCTCGCCATTCTGTGCACCCTCATCGTCGCCATGAATGTGGTCGGGAGCTGTGTTGCGGCACAGCCTCTAGCGGAATTTGCGGCGGCGCTCGGCGCGTTGGGGGTACTCCTGATTGCCCATTGGGCGGTGAGCGCGACGCGCGACCGGCATGCCGCCCTGCTGATGGTCGCGAGCCTGGCGCTTTCCTGGACAGCAGCGCTCATGACGGCGGAGCTTGCGCATGCGTAGCAGGGAGCATCCCCCTGCTCATCGGCGTCGGCCGATCGCGGCCGCGAGTGTTTTGGCCGCCTGCTGCTGGAGCTGGCCGGTCCATGCCGGCGCCTGGACGCTACCCGCCGGCGACACACAGATTATCTCCGGCGCCATCTACAGCACGGCGACCGCGACTTTCGACGATTCCGGCGGCGCGGTGCCCGCTTTCTATCGAAAGATCCTTCTGCAGTCCTATGCAGAGCACGGACTCACCGACAAGCTCACGCTCATCCTGTCGCCCGAATACGCCATCGCCACCGAAGCCGGACCGGGCCGGCCGCTGGTGCATGCCGACGATTTCGCCATCGAAGGCGGCTTGCGGTACCTGCTGACCGACTGCTTCGGCATTCTCTCGGCGCAGGCCTCCTACAAGAGCGCCGGGGCGTTCGACATGTCGGTGTCGGCCAACAACGATTCAGGAAGCGAGGTCGAGCTGCGCCTGCTGTATGGCGCCAACTTCAAAATCTTCGGCCGCGACGGCTATGTGGACGCGGAGGTGGGGCAGCGGTGGATCGGCGGGGCGCGTCCCAACGAGACGCCGATCGATCTCACCGTCGGGGTGCATTTCTCCGAGAAATTCACGGTGATGGCCCAGAGCTTCAACATCGTCGCCGGCGGCAACGGCAAGCCGCCCTACCGCTATTACCGCTCGCACAAGCTGGAGCTCGCATTCGTTCAGCGGCTGTGGAAGGGCGTGTACCTCGAAAGCGGCGCCTACATCTCGCCGACCGGCCAGAATTCCCTGGTCGAGCGCGGCACCGACGCCTCGATCTGGGTGTACTTTTAGCGCCAGTCGCGGCCATCCATGGTTTGAACCATCGTCTTCTTGCCGCGTTACGACCACAGGGAAGGGCTGTCGGATTGGCGCCAGGAAGGTGACACATGAAAAGATTACACGCTGCGCTTAAACTGAGTTCGTTTCTCGCTATTGCGGGCGCAACCTTGATCGCCCCCACGATCTCCGGCGCCGCTGTCGCAACAACCTATGTCGCGTGCAATCAGTACGGCGAATGCTGGCGGGTGCATCGGCTATATGCCTACGGGCCATCCGCGCCGATCACCTACTACAACTCCGATTGGTACGCCGCCCACGAGAGTGATGTGCATGTTCACTGGGTCGCCGACCCTGCCGATGACCGTGGATATTACGATGAGGCCGGACGTTGGCACGCGGATCCTGCCGCTCGCGCCGTGCAGGGCGGGATGGCGGGCGCTGGCGTCGGCGCCGCGATCGGGTGTCTCGTGACGCTTCCGGTCGGGTGCCTGCCCGGCGCCGCGGTTGGCGCGGCGGTGGGTGGCGGGACTGGCGCTGCCGCCGGCGCAGCCTCGACGCCGCCTCACTAATCCAACCCCGCTCGATTGGCGCGGGCAATCCGGTGCGCTGACGCGTAAGTGAGACCCAAGCGGAAGCGATCGCCCCTGCGGCATGGCGCCGTGGCGCATTGAAATTGCGAATGAGTCGCGACTATATAGGGCTGAGCCGCCAAAGGTTTTGCCCCATGCTGTTCCGCCTGTCCATGATTCCTGCCGCGCTGCTGATGGCGCTTGCCGGCTGCGGCAACCAGAGCCCCGGCATTCCCGTGACCCTCAAGGATCATCGTTTCGCCCCGGCCGAGATCCACGTCCCCGCCAATCAGCCGGTGTTGATCACACTTTCCAATCAGGATGGCTCGGCCGAGGAATTCGATTCTACGTCCCTTAAAGTGGAGAAAGTGGTTCCGGGCCACGAGACGGGCAATGTCCGCATCCGCCCGCTGGCACCCGGCCGCTATCCCTTCATGGGCGAGTATCATGCCGAAACCGCCCAGGGCGTGGTGGTTGCGGAGTAGGGCATGCTTGCCGCCCTCGTCATTGTTTTCCGTGAGGTGATCGAAGCCGGCCTTATTGTCGGCATCGTGTTGGCCGCGACCAAAGGCGTGCGGTGGCGCGGTCGCTGGGTGGGATTGGGCGTCGGCGGGGGTGTTACCGGCGCCTGCCTCGTTGCGGCGTTTGCCGGAGAGATCGCCAATCTGTTCGCCGGCTCCGGACAGGAGCTGTTCAACGCAAGCACCCTGGCGCTCGCCGTGCTCATGCTCACCTGGCACAACGTCTGGATGGCCGGCCACGGTCGCGAAATGGCCAAGCACATGCAGAGCGTGGGAAGCGCCGTTTCGGCCGGCGACCGGCCGTTGGCCGCGCTCGCGGTGGTGGTCGGGGTGGCGGTGCTGCGCGAAGGCTCCGAAGTCGTGCTGTTCCTTTACGGCATTGGGCAGAGCACATCGCCGCTCGCCATGCTCACTGGCGGGATGCTGGGACTGGCAGCGGGCGTGGCGATGTCTGCCTTGATGTATTTTGGTCTGCTGGCGATCCCGCCCGGCAAGTTGTTCCGCACGACGGCCTGGCTGATCACGCTTCTCGCAGCAGGGATGGCCGCGCAGGCGGTGCTGTTCCTGCAGAATGCCGGCTATCTGAACGTGCTCACCCGCTCGCTGTGGGACACGTCGTGGCTGCTGCCGGACGGCGGCGAAGGCTGGCGTGGCATTGCGGGCAAGATGCTGCACACGCTGGTCGGCTACACCGCCGCGCCCGATGGCGCGCAGCTGGTGGCGTACCTGCTGACCATCGCGGCCATCTTCGGCCTGATGCGATGGGAGCGAAGCCGCCATCCGCGCGGCGAAGCCGTGCCGACACCTGCCTGAAAACGACAGCGCCGCTGATCTCTCAGCGGCGCTTCGCGTCACCTGTTAGCGAGGGGGTGGCCCTTCATCGGGAGGACCCTGATCGTCCGGAGGGCCCTGTTCGTCCGGCGGGCCCTGGTCCGGTCCATAATCATCCGGCGGACCCTGGTCGGGGGGGCCGCTGTCGTCCGGGCCCATTTCATCCTGGTCGGGACCGTTGTCCCGATCGCCATAGCCGCCGCCTTCCGGCTGTGCCGGCACCGGCTCCCAGGCGCCGTTGCAGCGCTGGACGTAGGGGTAATAGCCTTCGGGATCGCGGCAATAGTACCAGTAGTTACTGTCGTCGCCGCTCGGCTCACCGTAATAGGTGTCGGACACATAGTCAGGGTACGGATAGATCGGCGTGTCGTAGAAGTACCAGCTGCCGTTCAGCCACCACCACCAGCCGAACCGGCCGAAGTGCCGCCCATGCCACCAATGTCCGCGGACCCACAGCGCCCGCTCGTGCGGCGTGAACCGCGCGACGCGCCAGCCGCGGTGGAATGGGCTGACCCGCACATGCAGGTTGCCGCGGAATCCGTGCAGGCGGATGTCCGGCGGCACGCGGTGGAAGCGGTCCACATGCACCGCCGCATGGGGGCGATCTCCCGGACCGACATGGACACGGGCCCGGACGTCTTGTGACAGGGCCGGGACCGCGGCGGCCAACGCGCCGCCGACCACCAGTCCAAGCACCAGATTTCTTGTATGGATATGCATTCTCATGCCTCGCAGAATGGAGTGCCGAGCGCATCGTCTCCATCCCGGGCTGAACACAGAATGAACGGAGAATTCATAGGCGATTATCCCTGACTTGACAGTCCGGGCGGCCAAAGCTCTATTTGCCCTCACCCTAACCTTGGCAACTTTGTTTCTTTGGGAAACTGGGGCGGCGCGGGCGTCAGTCGGCCCAGTTTCCACCTACGCAAGTCACGCCGAGTTTCACCAGACCGTACTGGGGCCCAAGAGAACTATTCGTCTCGGCGGGACCGAAAACGAAACACAGCGAAACATGGCGTCGCTGTTTGAAGGTTTTATACGAAAGACACCCGCGAATTCGGACAGTCATCTCGCCACTTTGGAGTTTGTCACTCCACAGTACCCTGTTGCCCTTGCTGTCCCTGGTATACAGCTTAATCAGGGACACACGATCAGACTGGCCAATATGGTAGAGCACTCCCGTTGGTTCAGATTGGGAGATTTGAGGGCAAAGATTCTCTGGCACACGAATTTGCTTAGAGTAATCATTGCCAGACGGTTTTTTGATAGTATCGAAGATGACGCCAATGCGTGCGTCCGTTGCGGGCCCCCGTCCGTCGTTGTTGAAGAAAAACGCCACGTGTACCGGCTTGCCGATGCCAACCTTGTCATAAAATTCAGGAGCCAGCGCACTCACGGACGCACGATTGGCCTCCTCAGTAGCGAACCTAGCATCCCCCACCGCGCGCTTTGTGACATCCAGCGTACCCTTCAAAACTATGAGGCCGATGATCGCAATGGCGGCTCCGCCAAGTGTAATGCGGTTCAACCATTTCGCTTGGGTAATCTGGTCGCGCCAGAACTGCCGCTCTTTGGCGCGATGCTCTTCTTCGGGGGTATGTGGTTGTCCGGGTGGGGTTTCGTGCGGAAGATTTTGGGTTTCCCGCATGTTTTCGGATGGCTTGTTGGAGTGTTTGGTGGCGTGATTCTTGGATTGTGGGGCCTTCCCCTTATTGCGGAGGCTTTTCCACTTTGACCAAGTGCTCACTAGCAGCCCCTAACCGCCTCCCCGAAAATGTCCGGGTTCAGTCGGTTGTTATAGCGGAACTGGAATTCCGCAACATAGAGCAGGAGATATTTGCGGCTGACTTTGTGATAGCTGCCCATCACGCCGCGCTTAATCAGGCTCCAGAACCCTTCAATCGTGTTCGTGTGCAAGGCGCCGACAACGTACTGGTGGCGTGTGTGATCCACCATGCCGTGACCCGGATATTCCTCTTTCAGAGGCCAGTAGGCACGTGCGGAGTCCGTACACAGAACCTCAACGTCAGTCGAAACGGCTTCGCGAACGAAATTCGCCATCGTCGCGGTGTTCACCTTGTCGAGAACGCGCGCGACCACATTGCCTTTGCGCTGTACGGCTCCAATGACCGTAAACTTGAGCGGGTCCAGATAGCCGCCCTTCTTGCCGACGCGCTCGTCCGCATGGCGGTTTTTGTCGCTGCCGCCGATGAAAGTTTCATCCACCTCTACCAGTCCGATCAGCTTGCGGAACTCCTCGTTCGCGAGGCCAGCGCGGATGCGATGGCACATGTACCAAGCGGTTTTGTAGGAGCCGAAGCCCGTCATGCGCTGAATTTGGAGGGCGCTAATCCCCTTCTTGCTGGTGAGCATAAGGTGGATCACCCGAAACCAGTCGCGAAGGGGCTTGTTCGTGTTCTCGAAAATGGTCCCGGCGATCACAGAGAAGCGGTAGCCCTGTGGGGCGCACTGGTGGCATTGCCAGTGAAAATCACGGGACAGGGCGTACACCTCGCGGTTGCCGCAGCGTGGGCAGGAGACGCCCTTGGGCCAGCGGTGGAGGGACAAATAACCCCTACAGGCATCCTCATTCGGGAACGCCCGCTCCCAGTCCGCGAACGTCATCTGGTGGATTCGCTTAGCCATTTTCCGGCCCTTTCCCATCTGGACGGAAATGTAGCTATTCCGGGTTCCTCTGTCAAGTCCGGGATAATCGCCAATTCATAGGTTCCCTGATGAATCTTCGCGATGAACGAAAGCGGTCCTTAACTCCTGCTGGTCCTTAATGTTTCCCGGAGGGGTGCTTCAGGACCATCGATGAATCCGAGCGCCGAACAAGCAGGAAGCCCGCAGCGCCTCGTCAGGCGCGGCGCGGCGCGTGCCGCCATTCTCGAAGCGGGGCGGCGGGTCGCCGCGCGCGAAGGCGTCGCCGAATTGTCGCTGACGGCAGTCGCCACCGAGGCGGGCTTCGGCCAGTCCACCGTGTTCGGCTATTTCCGCAACAAGGACGAACTGTTGCTGGCAATTCTGGCGGACGATCTGGCCGAGCTCGCGGCGCTGATGCGCGACGGGGCTGCTGCGGAGCCTGATCGATTCAACGCCGATGACAGCAGCAACGCCGAAGCGGCATCTTACGACACTGCGCCAGCGGACGATTCTTCCGAGCCGGAGCAATCTCCGGTCGCGGACGCGGACGTACAGCCGCACGTTGCCGCGCAGGAAAGGCGAGCGTCCATTGCGCTGGTGCGCGATGCAATCTTCGCCAATGACGAGCGGGAATCCACTTCCGATCATGAAGCCGATGAGTTTCCCAAGGAGGAACACACAGACCCTCCGCGGCCCCGGGTGGACGCCTGGCTTGAGCGCCGCCTGCGCGTCTTCGAGCACACGCTCGGCGTCGTGGAGCGGCGGCTGAAGGAGACGGAAAGCAGCGCCACGCGCTCGGTCGGTTTATCCGAGCATGGGATGAAGACACTTCTCGAGCGAATCGAAGCGTTCGAGCAGCAGCAGAGCGAAACCGTTCAGGTGCTCCGTGAGCGATTGGCGGAAACCGAGCACCGGCAGCGCGGCATCACCGCGGAAATGCGCGCCGCCATGAACGACGCGGCCACGCGCATCGAGATGCTGGAATCCGCCCGCCGCGCGGATCAGCAACGGGTGCGCGACGCTGCTGCAATGGAGGGCAGCGAAGCGGCGCCTGCAGAAGCGGCGCAAGCCGGCCAGCCGCATGCCCCCCAGGATCAGGAGACCTATTTTGCGGCGGCGCGCCGCGCCGCGTCCGCGGCGGCGGTGCTCGTGGAAATGGACCAAAAGCCCGCGAAAGCTTCACCGTGGCGTGGTTTCGCGCGCCGGCGTGTCCAGCTGCGCCGCAGGCATTATGTGATTGCGGGATGCGCGGCCGTCCTCGCTTTCGTGCTGGGCGCCTTCGTAGCGTTCTATGTCGGGGAGGCGCGTGGGCACGAGTTGGCGGCCACGCTCGCGCAGCCGAAGCAGAGCCAAGCGCGGAAGACGGTGCCGCGTCCCCGCAAGCCGGCGCCGGTCAAAGTCACGTCGGCCGCGCCGCTCGATCGTCTGACGGGGCTGGCGGAGGCCGGCAATCCGAAGGCCGAACTCATCGTGGGACTCAAATATCTGCATGGCGACGGTGCGGCGCCCGATCAGCCAATGGCCGCGCAATGGATACGCCGCGCCGCCGAGCAGAACGAGCCGCTGGCGCAATACTGGCTCGCCAGCCTGTATGAGCAGGGCAATGGCGTGGCGGCGGATTCCGCCGAGGCCGTGCGCTGGTACGAGGCGGCGGCGGGGCAGGGCAACCGCAAGGCGATGCACGCGCTCGGCGTTGCATACGCCGAAGGCCGCGGCACGCAGAAGGATTATTCGGAGGCGGCGCGCTGGTTCGCCAAGGCCGCCGCGCTCGGTCTGGTCAATTCTGAATTCAATCTCGGCGTGCTGTATGAGCGCGGACTGGGCGTGCCGCAGAGCCTGCTCGACGCGTACAAATGGTATGCCGTCGCCGCGGCCCAGGGAGATGCCGAATCGCGCGCCCGGATCGAAGCCTTGAGGACGCAGCTCAAGGCCGATGACATCGCGGCGGCGGAGCGCGCGGCGGAGAATTTCCGGCCGCAGGTCGCCGACCGGGACGCCAACAGCGCGCCGGCCATCGCCGATCTCGCCGGCAGTGCGGTCGCCCACTAATCGCCGCGGTCGTCGTCGTCCATCACCTGCACGGCATAGCGAAAGTGGTCGGGACCGAGCGCCAGCGGTCCGGTGAACGGACTGCTCAACACCGCCATGATGAACAGCAGCAAGCCGATCAGACCGCCCATGAGGCTCGCCATCATCACGTGCGGCCAGGCGCGCTCCATATAGATGAAGAAGCTCATCGTCATCACGATCATGCCGCCGCCGACGGCGCCGACCCATAAGATCCAGGGAACGGTGTCGCTCGCCTCCAGCAGCCGCTCGTTGCGATCGGCGACGACTTTGGATTTGGTGCGGAGGAATTCCGTGTCGATCTGGCGGTCGGCATCCTTGGTCTTCGGATCGATGCGCGCGAAGACCCGGTCGATATCGCCGATGGCCTTGCGCGCCATGTAGCTTCCCGCCCGCGAAGTGCCGAGCGTCGGCCACTCTTCGTTGATGACCGCGTCGGCATAACGGCGGATGAGCGTGCGCATTTCCGTGCCTTCCTTCGCCTCCATGCCATAAGTGAGGCGATAGAGCGGAACCAGGGTGGCGGCTTCGTCGGCAAGGTTGCGGTGCGCGCCGTCATAGGACTGCCAGACCACGACCACGAGAAAGCCCAAGAGCACCGCGAACACGACGCCGGCGGCCGAGAACAGCGAGATCATCACCTCGTTGTGGAAGGCGGCGACATGATTGCGGATGAGGCGACGGCCCAGCAGCACGCCGAAGGCGGAAAACGCAACGGCGCCGCCGATGACGAGAATTGCGAGAAGAACCGCGCGCACTGCCCCTCCGAGTCGCGCAGCGATTGAAGCGCGGCGAGCACGGCCTGTCCATGCCGAGGGCGAGAGCCCAACGGCACCCGATCGAGAGAGGTGGCGCGGCCGGCTTCCGGAGCCGTGGAGACGCGCTGTCTTTTCGCACTTTTAATGCACCGGCGCGGCGGTTTGGCGCATTATCCAAAGGTCTCAGCGTGAGGTTCCCATGCGCCGCCTGTTTTCCGCCGTTCTCGCAATCGGACTGCTTGCATCGCTGGGCGGTTGCGTCGTGTACCCCGACGATCCGTGGTGCCGCCATCATCCGCACCGATGCTTGTGAGCCGATTTCGATTCGAATGCAGCGCTTGTTTTAAGGATTCTTCCAACCTCGCTTTAGCGGGTGCGCCTTACAGTGCGCTCCATGTCGACCTTCTCGTTGCTTCAGTGGTGTGAGGTTGCCGGGCTGGTCCTCGGCGGATTGCTGGCGGCCTACTATGTCAGAGAAGCGCCGGCGAACCGGCTGCGGAATGCCTTGATCGCGGCAGTGCTGCTCGGTCTGGCGTGGTTCCGCGTCACCGCCCTCGGGCTTCTCTGAACTCGCAAAGACGCGCCGCAGAGGTTTGCTGCGCTCGTTTGCCGTTGCGGATTAGAGGTCGGGAGCGGGCGGCGCTTCCGCCGGCGGATCGCGCCGCTTGGTGTGCGAGACCGCCGACATCACCCCGATGCCGATCAACACCAGCGCGCCGACGATGATCCAGGTTTGCGGGATGTGGATCAGGTATGCGCCGTAAATCAGCCCGGCGAGCAGGACAATGAATCCGAAGACATAGAGCGTGAAGGCGGACATGGCCGCGGCCCACAATAAGACCTCAACGGCATAACCCGCGGAGCCGCCCTTTTGTTCCCTGTTTCCGGCAGGCTTGCTCCGGCGCAGGGCAGCCATAAGGCGTGCCAAACACCGTGACACAAACTGTCCTTGCGCCGTTCGCCGGCTCTCGTGCTACCGGATCGGAGGTGCGAAGTCGGTGAGCCGCTTGCCGGTCTGCCGCAGCACGGCGGCGGGCCCAACCACGGCATAGGTCCCGCTCGTCAGGAACTGCATGTGGACACCATCCGTCGTTTTGTATTCGTGCCAGGCGCCACCCGTCACGAAAGGAAACTGAATGTCGATGGTAAAGACGGCGGATGGGCTGCCGTCGAAATTACCGCCGATATCGACAATACGGCCCAAGTCTTTTGTGCCCGCAACTCTGCCTTCACCCAGAAACGTCTGGCAGCGGCCATCTGGATCGGTTTCGAGCGCAGCCGCGAGATGGCCGGAGTCCTGAGTGGTGATCGCGAAAACATTACACGTGCCATCCAGGCTGATGCTGGTGGTTTTAGCGGCATCGGCTTGTCCCGCGAAAGCGAACACGGCCACAGCCGCCAATAGTGCCGATTTTTTCATGAAAAACCCCCCTAGATTTCGGCGGGACTCCCCGCCGCGACCGGACCATGTTACGTTGGCGTTCATGTGGCCGCAAGCTTCGCGACGCTTGCGAAATATACCTCGCCCGTACACTCTTCGCGGTCCGGCCGGGTGGGGAGTCCGCAGCCGATTGCGTAAAAGGGGGCAAATCACGTGACTGCTTTCATTCGCCTGGTGGCTGCGGGATGGCTGGCCGCCGTCGCGATCATCGCCGGCATGCCCGCGCAAGCCCTGGTGGTCGGCGGCTATCACATTCTGCCGTTGCCTCACTATTACGCAAAAACCAGACGTTTGCCGCCGGGAGGTGGCGACGGGCCACTGTACTATTACGGCGGCTCGGTGTTCTCGAGCGTCAAGCTCGTTTCGGTCATCTGGGGAGACAGCGTCAACCGGCATACGATCAACCGCATCCCCATCTTTTCCGCCGACATCGTCGACAGCACTTACATGGACCAGATGTCCGAATACGGCACCCTGCACAAGAAAGCGGTGAACGGCCACCGAAGCACCAAACAACAGATCCTGCGCGGCAGCTATCTTGGCCAGGTTCAGATCGCGCCGAAGAACACGTCCCTGCAGATCACCGACGCCGATATCCAGGCAGAGCTCACCTTCCAGATAAAGAGCGGCGCGCTGCCCGAAAACGACCTCGATACGCTTTACATGATCTATTTTCCATCGAACGTGACCATCGATCTCGACGGCCTGATGTCCTGCCAGGACTTCGGCGCCTATCACTTTGCAAAGAACACCGGGCGCCTGAGGCGCAGAAACGTGTTCTACACGGTCGAGCCGGAGTGCAATTCCGGCTTCGATTACCTGACGTTTGCCGCGTCGCACGAATTTGTCGAAGCGACGACCGACAATATTCCGACGCCCGGTTCGGTGCCGGATTTTCCGCAGGCCTGGAACGACGCGCACGGCTTCGAGGCCGGCGATCTTTGCCCGGTCAGCGGCAGTCTGGCCGACGGGACCAACACCTGGCTGGTCTCGCAATACTATCTCAACAGCAAAGGCGGCTGCAGCGACGGCAATTACCAGAGCCCGTAGACGGTCGCAGCTTGGCGATGCGCGTAGGAAAGCCTACATCCGGACACGAAGGCCGCAGGGCTGGAGCCTGAAAGGCGCTGCTACCGCGGCACGTAGCGCAAATAGGGCAGGCCGTTGTACGCAGCGGCATTCTGCGTCCAGGTCGTGGGCGAGAACCCCGACGGCAGTCCCGATTGCAATTGCGCGTTCGTGAGGCCGGTTCCCCCGGCGGATTGCGTTGTGCCGCTCGTCGTGATGTCCCAGTAGGAGCTGAGTACAAGCGAGACCCGGTATCCGACCAACCCTCCGACAGTGGCAGAACCGGGGCCGCTTACCGCCCCGGAGGAATACGATGTAGCCACAAGGCCGCCATTGCTATTTCCCTGCAGGCCGATAAGTCCGCCCACTATCGAGGCCGTGCCGCCGGTTACCGATCCGGTGGCGAAAGTGTCTTCCACGACACCCATATCCTCTCCGACAAGTCCGCCTATGTAAGCGTCGCGAACGTTCGAGCGAACAGTGACGGATGCTTCCGAATTCTTAACCGCAGCATCGTTGAGCCCGACCAACCCTCCGACGGCGGTCAGGGGATAGCTGCTCTGACCGGTCACTGGCGTCACGTGAAGCGACCCGTTCGCGTAGCAGCCTTCGACATCGCCCTGATTCTCGCCGGCCAACATGCCGACCGCGCCGCCAGATGTTGTCGTGTATGCGACATGGACGTCCTTCAGGACCAGATTCTGTACGGTGCCGCCGCTCGCGATCTGACCGAAAAAGCCGAGCTGACAGCAATAGTTCGCACTATCGCTGCTGATAGTCAGATTGGAAATCTTGTTTCCCAAGCCTTCCAGCGTTCCTTGGAAGACGTCAATTGGGGATCGGGTGTATGTCCCGTCGGCACTGGCATCGTAGTTGCGGGCGAGCGCATACCAGCCATACGGGTCGACGTTCAGGTCGGCTTGCAAGCCCGCGATATCGCGCACCAGCCGATACAGTCGTCCCTGAATGACGAGCTTGTCACTGAGATACCGGAATGAGATGTGGCCCTTGGGTCCAAAAAAATTGGAGCCATAGCCTAACGTCAAGCTCCCTGCTCCCGCAACGAAGAGGGGGGCATTGATGGCGACGTATTGGCTGGCCTGAAGCGTCAATATGTGGCTGCTCGTCCAGGTGAGCGCTGCATTGACCTGAATGATTTCGGTGTCCGATCCGTGTTTTGCGAGCACCGTGATATCGGAGGAGTTCAGGTCGTTCTCCAGGTCAGTGATATTGAAGTTGGCAAATGAAGCGGTCGGCGTGCATACCCCCGCCGAGCAACTGATGTGGCTGGTGGGCGCAGTTGAAACGGCGATGATCGCCTGCGCCGAATTGGCGACAACGAGCGGCATGGCTGCCGCCAACATTCTCAGGATCAGCGATCGGCATCTCATGGACAGCCCCTTTCTACCACTGGCAGCTCTACTCTAGCAGGTGCCTGCGTCTTTGTGGCGCCGGAAAATCAGCTGAGCCGGTTCACTCATCCGAGGGCGCTTGGGATTTTCACAGCAGCTTACGGACAGAGTGCGGACACGTTCGGCAGTAACTCGATTGCCCAAATTGGCCCGCCACACTAGACACAAGTAAAACAGCTAGGAATTGCTGGTGCCGGCTACAGGACTCGAACCTGTGACCCCCTGATTACAAATCAGGTGCTCTACCAACTGAGCTAAGCCGGCCCGGCGCCCGTCATAAGTTGCGCCACGCCGCCGTGCAATGCTGGCGACGGCGTGCTGTCGCGCCGCGTCCGGCAGGCGGCGGCTTAGAGGGCGTGACTACACGCTGACGGCGACCATATGCAGTCGGGCCAGCTCCCAAACAAAGCTGCGGGAGCAAGTGTCTGCTTAAGTGCAAAACCCCCGTCGTATCCTGTCTTTGAGACCTGCCCCGAGGTATCCGATGCTTGCGTTGGTGAAGAAAGCCGCGCTTCCGAACGTTAGTCCCGGGAAGTCTTCACAAACCGGCAACGCGTTGTCGGCGAGGGAAATAGCTTGCTCCCACCAGAATTCAGGCTATCTTCCGCTTCGGGTTTGCCGCGACGGCACAACCTGCGAGGGGGCGCACATGCACAAAATTGGGGCCGCAGCAGATCAGGGTATTTTCCGCAGCGGAACGTTCGCTGCTTGCGTGACGCTCGGCGTCATGGCGCAAGCCGTTTCGGCGGAGGCGGCGAAGTGGAAATCGATCGATGTTCCAGGGGCTGCGGCCACATACTCATCTGCTATCAACGACAAAGGCGTTGTCACAGGCAACTGGCTTGACAGCAATGGCCTGACCCATGGTTTCGTGCGCGCTTCGGACGGCACGATCACGAGCTTCGATCCTCGGGAAGATACCGGCGGCGCATATCCGGATGGCATAAATATCCATGGCTCCGTGGCCGGAACCTACCTCCGTCAAAATATCGGGCACGGCTTCGTGCGCACTTCTGACGGAAGCATCACGACATTTAATGTTCCAAACGATACCTATGGTACGCATGTACGAGGAATCAATGACAGGGGCATCATCGTGGGTTATTATCACGACGCGGCGGGTTACCACGCTTTTCGGCGCGCGGCCAAGGGGAAGATATCGACTTTTGACGTCCCAGGAGCAATCCGCACCTTCGCGTCGGTGATAAATGGCGGCGGCGTGATTGCCGGAGTATGGGCGGACGCGGAGAGCAGCCGGTATCGCGGCTTCGTACGCGCTGCGGACGGCACATTCACCACGTTCGATATTCCGAAGACAACGGATGTCTTTGATTTGAACGGCATCAACTCCGGCGGCGAGATCGTGGGATACTGGGAGGACAACGCCAAACACAACATCCATGCCTTTCTGCGCGATTCGGGGGGCGCACTCACCAAATTCAATCTAGGCAACGGCCAAGAGACCGTAGCTAAAAGTGTCAACGAAGCCGGCGAGGTCACCGGCTTTTTTATTGCTGGTGCGGGGGCGGCGCACGGTTTTCTGCGCGCGCCCGACGGCCAGATTACGACGCTCGATTTTCCCAACGCCGACGAGACGGTGGCGGAGGGGATTAACAGGAATGGGGAGATCGCCGGATACTACGTGAAGGGAGGAGTTACGCATGGTTTCCTGCTGAAGCAGTAGTGCAATGTGCATAATGCGGTGACACCAAAGACATTTAGATTGCTGCGCTATGCCGAAGCAGCGCGCTCGGAAAGATGCCATCCATGCTCAGCTTGCCGCCTTCAGGCTCGGTTACGCGCATTGTGCCCAGAAGAAGCACTCGGCGAACACCATGATCACCGCGATGATGAGCAGGATGACCACTGCCACGGCCAGGTAAGCCCCGATCTTCCCCAGTACTTGCGCGAACATGAGGCCCCGTCCTCGATTCCCGAACGCGCCCGGTCTGACGGCCGGGCGCGCTCTCACCTTAGGCGCGATGGCCCGGCCAACCAACGGCCGGAACGCGAAAATCGCGGCTTCATGGTGCATTCCCCAGCGTAAACCGCTCCGGCATCACCGCACCGCTGGAGATGATCATCGTCATCGCCTGATCGGTGGGGATATCTGAGGCGACCAGTTTCGCCACCGGCACGATTTCCAGGAACCCGGAGGTAGGATTCAGCGCGGTCGGGACATAGACGGCCGCCAGTTGTTCGCCGCTCTGCGCATCCGCAAACGTGCGCATCACGAAGCCGAGCGTCTTGAGCCCTTCGCGCGGAAAATCAAGCAGCACCACGCGCTGCGAACTATCCGGCTTCTGCCGCAGCACATCCACGAGTTTCTTGGTGGCGTTGTAGATCGTGTCCACCAGCGGAATGCGCTCCACCACGCGCTCGAACAGTGCAAACAGCCGCGCCCCGATCACCCGCGAAGTGACAGCGCCGATCGCATACAGCACCACCAGCGACACGAGCACCGCCGCGAGCCATTGCACCCACGGCTCGGCCAGCCATGGTCCGAGCTGCGGCCAGCGCTCCTGCGTCGCCCGCGCCAGAGGACCCGCGAGCGGCGCACCGGCCGCCGAGAGAATGCCGAGCAGGAAATTGAACACCAGCCACACCGCCGCGAGCGGGGTGATCGTGAGGATGCCGGCGAGCAAATACCCCCGGACATTCAGGCTGAATTCCGACTTGCGTTGCGGCATGACACGCCGATTCGCGGCCCCGTTTCATCTTCGGCCAGTTCTGGCTAGAAGCAAGGCATGGCCAAACGCATCCTCATCACCAGCGCGCTGCCCTACATCAACGGCATCAAGCATCTGGGCAACCTCGTCGGCTCGATGCTGACGGCGGATGTGTTTGCGCGCTTCAACCGCGCGCGCGGGCACGAGACGCTGTTCCTCTGCGCCACCGACGAGCACGGTTCGACGACCGAGCTGGCGGCGCTGGAAGCGGGCCAGGAGGTCGTGACGTTCTGCGCCGAACAGCATGCGGCGCAGGCCGATGTGTGCCGCCGCTTCGGGCTTTCCTTCGATCATTTCGGCCGGTCGTCCAACCCGCCGAACCACAGGCTGACGCAGCATTTCGCGCGCATGCTGTGGAAGAACGGGCACCTCGAGCTGCGCAGCACCAAACAGATCTACTCAAATGCGGACCAGCGCTTCCTGCCCGACCGCTACGTGATCGGCACCTGCCCGCATTGCGGTTATCCGGCGGCGCGCGGCGACCAGTGCGAGAACTGCACCCGTGTGCTCGATCCCGCCGATCTCATCGAGCCGCGATCCGCCATCTCCGGCTCGAGCGATCTCGAAATCCGCGATTCAACCCACCTGTTCCTGAAGCAATCGCAGTTCGTGCCGCAGCTGCGAGAATGGATCGGCAGCAAAAAGGATTGGCCGGTGCTCGTCACCTCGATCGCTAACAAATGGCTGGACGAGGGGCTGCACGACCGCGGCATCACGCGCGACGTGGCCTGGGGCGTCCCGGTGCCGGACGACATCGGCGACGGCAAGCTGAAGGGCAAAGTGTTCTACGTCTGGTTCGATGCGCCCATCGAATATATCGGCGCCGCTTGGGAATGGGCGGAAGCGAACGGCAAAGGCGATGAATGGAAGCGCTGGTGGCTGGGCGAGGCGGCGAGGGACGTCACCTATTACGAGTTCATGGGCAAGGACAACATCCCGTTTCACACCGTGGGCTTCCCCGTCACCATTCTCGGCGTGCGTCCGCAGGAGGACTGGAAGCTCGTCGACTACCTGAAGGGCTTCAATTACATCAACTACTACGGCGGCAAGTTCTCCACCTCGCAAAAACGCGGCGTGTTCATGGACACGGCGCTGGAGATTCTCCCTGCGGACTACTGGCGCTACTACCTCATCGCCAACGCGCCGGAGGGCTCGGATTCCAATTTCACCTGGGATCATTTCGCCGGCGTGGTGAACAAGGATCTCGCCGACGTGCTGGGCAATTTCGTCAACCGCATCACGCGGTTCTGTGCCTCGCGCTTCGACGGCCGGGTGCCGGGCGAGGGCGAATACGGCCCGGAAGAGCACGCGCTGATCGAGGAATTGCAGCGGCGCGTTCAAACATATGCCGAGCATTTCGAAGCGATCGAGTTCCGCAAGGCCTCAGCCGAACTGCGTGCCATCTGGGCTGCCGGCAACGAATATCTTACGCGCACTGCACCCTGGACCGCGATCAAGACCGATCGCCCGGGCGCCGCCGCCGCCGTGCGCATGGGCCTCAATCTAGTGCACACCTTTTCGCATTTGGCGTGGCCGATCATTCCGACGGCCGCACGCACCATTCACGAAACGATTCAGCCGGTGGCCGGCGGCGGCGACCTGATTCCGTGGCCGGAAGCGCCGATGGCGGAAGAACTCGATCAGCTGGAGGCAGGCCAGCCGATCCGCGCGCCGGAGGTGCTGTTCGCGAAAATCACCGACGAGCAGATCGCGGAATGGACCGCCCGCTTCTGCGGAGAGGAGTAACGATCCCGCAACCGTCATCGCCCGCTTTTGCGGGCGACCCAAATTTTGTTTCATGGCAAATTCCGTTGCCGGGCAATGGCGATGTTTGGCTTACAGCCGCGTCCACCCTTCGGGGCGTAGCGCTTCCAGCGGTTTGAACCGCGATTTGTAATCCATCTTGCTGCTGCCCTGGATCCAGTAGCCGAGATAGACATACGACAGGCCGCGGCGGCGCGCCTCCGCCACATGGTCCAGAATCATCTGTGTGCCCAGGCTGCGCGAGACTTCGCCCGGATGATAGAAGCTGTACACCATGGAGAGTCCGTCGCGGAGCACGTCGGTGAGCGCGCACGCAACCAACGGACTGCGGTCGCCTGGCGCCTTTCGCCGGTATTCGACGATGTGCGAATCGACCGGCGTCTCTTCCACCATCGCCACGTAATCGAAGAGTCCCATGTCGGACATGCCGCCGCCGGCGTGGCGGGAATCGAGATAGGTGCGCAGCAGCGCAAACTGCTCGCGGGTGGCTTCGGCCTTCGCCTCGCCCCGGCCGAGATCGGCATTGCGCTTGAAGATCCGTCGCTGGCCGCGCGAGGGCGCAAACTCGCTCGCCACGATGCGCACCGACACACAGGCCGAACAGCCCTCGCAGGCGGGCCGGTAGGCGATCATCTGGCTGCGGCGAAAGCCGGAATGCGTCAGCGCCTCATTGAGCTGCTGGGCAAGCGTGCCGGTCAGGCGGGCGAACACTTTTCGCTCCACCTTTCCCGGCAGGTACGGGCATGGCCCTCCCGGGGTGAGGAAAAACTGCGGAAGCCGGGCTGTGCGTTGGTCCGTCACATCGTCCACTCAGGAAGAGAACGTGCGAATTATGCCAATGGAAGCGGGCGTTGCGCCAGAGAGAAATCGGGTCCCGGTCAACGTTCGTATCCCGGCAGGACGGGCGGGGCTTCGCGCAGGAATACGATGCTGAGGCGCCGGTTTTCCGAGGCCGCCGGGTCCTCCGGCAGGTCCACGCCGGCGGGGTGATGACGGCACCGGCGACATTGGCGCGGGCGGCCAGCCCGAAAGACAGGATGACGGCATCGCCTTAACCAACGATCAGGCGAAGACCACCCTGTGTCACCAAACCTTCAATGAACTGTCACGCAGCCTTCGCGGCCGGCTGGAATCCATGGCTGGTGAGGGGGGCCGCTGAGTCCGGCACGCAATTTCGCATCCCGCGGCTTCGAGGTCGGCGCCCTGCCAATTGGAGACAGATAAAATGCAGGGGAAGGCAATTTTGCTCGCCGGCGTGGCCGGCGCGGCATTGATGATGTGCGGGGCGGCGGAGGCACAGACCACGACCACCAAGACGACAGTCACCAAGCACCACCGTCATCACCACCGCGTGGTGAAGCGGCGGACCACGGCGACCGTCGTGACGGGAAGCATGCCGGCCGCCGCGGCTGTGCCGCCTGTGGCCTCAGAAGCCGGTCCGTCGCTTGAGGAGCGGGTTCGGCGGCTTGAGGAGCAGATCGAGGCCGATCACGAGCGCGAAGAGACGGAGCATACGCGCGTGGTCGCTCTGGAACAGAATTTCAACGACACGTCCTGGTCGTTCGACAACGCGCGGCCCACGATCAAAAGCGGCGACGGCCGCTTCACCATGGCGCTCCGGGTCCGCTTCCAGGCGGACGACGTGAACTTCTTCCAGGACAGCAACGTCAACACCGTCACGCCCACAAGGAACGTGCAGTTCAAGGATCTGTCTTCGGGCGCGCTGGTTCGCCGCGCCTTCTTCGGCGTCGAAGGCAAGGCGTTCAACGATTTCTGGTACGAATTCCGATTGAACGCGGGTGGCGGCGGCAGTGCTGAAACCGATCCCAAGCTCAGCCTGGCGCGGGTCGCCTATCTCGGCATTCCGAATTTCGAGCTGAACGCCGGCGTCATTGAGCCGGCCTTCATGTATGAAGGCACGATGTCCTCGGGCGCGCTCCCGTTCCTCGAGCGGCCGGAGATCGACAACATCGCTGCCGATACGTTCGGCGCCGGCGATAGCCGCCGCGGCGTCGAAGCGCGTTTTCAGAAGCAGGGCACGTTCATGCCCGACGACAATCTCGTGCTCGACGCGGCGTTCACCGGCGCCAAGACCGAGTCCACCGTCGGGCATGGCAATGGCGGCGACGAACAAACGCAGATGCTCGGTCACGCCGCGTATCGAGTGTGGTCCGACGGCATCTCGAACATCAGCTTCAGCGGCGATTATTCGCACGCGTTCACCGGCGGTTGCGCCGGCTGCGCTCCGGGGGCAGTCAATCCCATCACTCTGCAGGACCGGCCCGAGTTTCGCGAAGACGGCGATCGCCTCATCAGCACCGGCAGTATCAGCGCCAAGACCGCCGATATGTGGGCGCTCAGCGGCGGGGCCAATTTCGAGAATTTCTATATCGGTGGCGAATACGCCCATTTCAGCGTCGATCGCCTGCCAATCCGGTCCGGCAGCACGGTGCTGTTCAATGGCGATAATCCGGTGTTCTCCGGTTGGTATGTGGAAGGTTCATGGGTGATCACCGGCGAGCCCAAATCATACACCGTTTCTGCAAACAACAACGAAGTCGGGGGATTCGGCTCGCCGAAAGTGGCCAGCCCGTTCTCGTTCTCCGGCGATTCCTGGGGCGCCTGGGAGCTTACCGCGCGTTACAGCGATACCGATCTCAATTGGGATCAGAACCGCATTGCGAGCGGCACCACCCAGGCTGGAATACCGGGCGGCGATGAGCGCATCATCATGGTGGGCATCAATTGGTACCTCAACAACAACATCAAGCTTCAGCTCAATGACGGCATCACTCACGTCTCCAAGATCGCTGCTGCCGGGTCGCCGGTGCAGGTCGGGCAGGATCTCAACATTCTGGGCGTGCGTCTGCAGTTCACGAACTGACGCACGGGTTCAGGCAATCCACAGAAAGGATCGACGATGTCTCTGAAACTTCTCATCGGTGCAGCCGCGGGCTTGGCAATGGCCGCGGCGGCCACCGGGGCATCGGCTGCGGAGATTTCCGGCGCCGGCGCGACGTTTCCGTACCCCATCTATGCCAAGTGGGCGGCTGCGTACAAAGGCGCGACGGGGGAGGGGCTCAATTATCAGTCGATTGGCTCCGGCGGCGGTATTGCGCAGATCAAGGCCAAGACCGTCACGTTCGGGGCCTCCGACATGCCGCTGAAGCCGAAGGACCTCGATGCGGCGGGGCTGGTGATGTTCCCGACCGTGATCGGTGCCGAGGTCATGGTCTACAACGTTCCGGGGATCCCATCGAACTCGCTGGTGCTCGACGGGCCAACCGTTGCCGACATCTATCTCGGCAAAATCTCCAAGTGGAACGACCCTGCGATCCGAAAGCTCAACCCGTCGGTCAATCTGCCCGATAAGACGATCGTTGTCGTGCATCGTTCAGACGGGTCGGGCACCACCTTCATATTCGCAAACTACCTGTCGAAGGTGAGCAAGGAGTGGGCGGACAAGGTTGGCGCCGCGACATCCGTCGATTGGCCGGTCGGGATTGGCGCCAAGGGCAATGAAGGCGTGGCGGGCAACGTGGCACAAACCTCCGGCGCGATCGGCTATGTCGAGTACGCCTACGCCATGCAGAATCATCTCTCGTATACGAAGATGAGAAATCATGACGGGCAGGTGGTGAGCCCATCCATGGAAAGCTTCCACGCGGCCGCGGCTGGCGCGGATTGGGATCACGCGGATCATTTTTACATGATCCTGACCAACCAGCCCGGCGCCAAATCTTGGCCGATCGAGAACCCGACCTTCATCCTGATGTACAAGCAGCCGCCCGATCCGGCGGCTTCGGCCGAAGCCCTGAAATTCTTCAAATGGGCTTACGAGAAGGGCGATCAGATGGCGGAGAGTCTGCTCTACATCCCGCTGCCCGACACCGTTGTGAAAAAGATCGAAGCGAGTTGGAAGCAGATTCAGGGCTCTGGCATGTAGGCTAGGCCGCCGCGGGGATTGAAGGGCGGAAGGGTCACCCCTTCCGCCCTTTTTCCATAGAATCTTGCTTTTTCAATGGCTTAGATGATCAGG
>DIZC01000084.1 GCA_002429315.1 Alphaproteobacteria bacterium UBA6038 | reverse complement strand
CCCGCAGGCGGGGGAGGATAAGGAGTCCGCGAATTCATCGACCGGGCTTTAGCCGCCGGCGCCATTTGCAGGACCAAAGTTCCCATTCGAACCTTCGGAAATTGGGGTGGGGGTACCCGTCCCGCCAGTTTCACCTTGCGCGCGGCGCCACGCCTCTTCGTCCCAGTCCTCCGGGATATGGGTGCGGCCCTTGCCCCAAACGAAGTGGGTGCCATCGGCGAGGCGGATGTTCGGATCGTAATCGCGGCCCTGATACTGCCTGTATCCGTCCTCATCCGTCTCGTGGGCCGGCTCAGCGGGGGCACATTCGGGTGGCGAGGCGGCACGCGCCGGCGTGGCGGCGGCAAGGGGACGCGCTTCGGCGTCGCTGGCATCGGTCTCCTCCGGAACGATGCTCCACCTGTTGTCGGGTCTCCAAACGCAAAGGCGCCCGTCGGTGAGCCGAATCCGGCCAGGAACGCGCGCACCCGGCGCAGTCGGCGCATGCGACGCCGCCTCGCCGGCAGCGGAAACCTCCTGCCGCCGCACATTGATGGTGTGCTCGAATTTGTTGCCGCGCAGCTCGGCGATGGTGTGCCCGACCTTGGCGCTCGCCTTCAGCAGGGTCACCGCGTCGCTATAGGCCCGGCTGCGGCGTGGCCGTATTCATCGGTACGCGGATCGATGGTGCGGGCGTCCGCGAACAGCGCCGCCACGGCGCCGGCCGCCTCCTTCAGGCCGGATTCCAGCCAGGTTTCCGCTTGTGGAGGATTGTTGAGCTGGGGCAAGCCGCCATTTTCCTGAGTCATGATACGTCATATGCCTTTGTTCTTACTTTGAGGCAGACATCCTACACCAGAATCAGCCCGGGGAAACAAAGCCAGACGAAAATTTTTTAAGCCTTTGATTTTCCTGACGTTTTCTTGCGGTCGAGCGGTAAAACTGGGGAATAGCCCCCGTCCTGCAAATGCCGCGTCACTCCTTCAACCGCGCCGCTGAACAATCCCTCGCGCTCGCCTGCAGCACCCTCGCCGGCACAACCTTCCTCCTCTCCAGCCGCGTGGTGTTGCGCGCCGTGCGTTAGGCTCTCGCGACGCGTTTTGCGATCTCGATCACGTCCCGGACGCCAAGAGACGTTTCGTCGTCGCCAATATCCGGGACCGGTGGCTTGCCACGTTTCTTTCGCGCTTCGTTGACAGTCGTCCGGGTGACATTCGGCGCATCCGATTCGGGAGGATAGGCGTCGATGATCCACTTCTCGGGTTCGATACCGATGACGATTAGCGGCACGATAAGGGTAAGGCGTGACTTCTCCAGCTCTCTCATCGCGCGCTCGAAATAGGCGATATTGCCGCCGGTAATCGCCGCAAATTTTTTCGTGCAGACGACCTGGATGCCAACGTCGGCATGACCCAGCGCCATCGAGATCGCCATCTTGTACACATCGTAGGCATAGCGGGCGACGTTGCCGAACTGAACCTCGACCTCGATTCGGTTTTTCCGGAAATCGGAACGTAACTGGCTGCTCCGCTGCTTGTCGTTCGGATCGGCGTCAATGATCAGTGGATGCCAGTCCCAATCGCGTTTCACGCATAGCTCGTTGTCGAGCCAGCGGTTCATCGCTCCGGGCGCAATGACATGCGAAGCGGAAGTCTTCTTGGCTTGCGCTGCGCGGTATGGCGGCAGCCCGCGTAGTACGTCCATAAATTCTTGGAATGCCGGAGTGAATTTTGGACTTTCGAGAATGTCGAGGCCGTTCCGATGACTGAAAATCTCGACGATCTTCACGTCAACCGGCCGGGCGCTTGAATGGAAGCACCATGTGCGGCTCCGCCGCTTCCGGCTCGCGCACATGTCCACCGTTGGGTTTGGTGGGATCATACACCGGCTTGTGCATCGGCCGGGTGCGCAGGGTGCCGGCTTTCAGCGCGTGGAGGCGCTCCCATGCGATATCGACATATTCCTGCACAATGTCGCAGCCGTAGCCCACGCGGCCATGCTTCACCGCGGCCACCACGCTGGAGCCCACCCCCATGTAGGGATCGAGAACGGCATCGCCCGGCCTGGTCAGCGCCAGCACCAGCCGCTCGATCAACTCTACGGGAAATTGGCAGGGGTGAACCGTCTTCTCCACGTGATTGTTCTTCACGTTGGGGATCACCCACACGTCGCCGGGGTTCTTGCCGAGCGGATTGCCGGACAGCTGCCCCGCCTTCGGTCCCTTGAAGTATTTCTTGCCGGGATATTTCGAGGGCACGCGAATGGCGTCCAGGTTGAACGCGTAATCCTCGCCCTTGGTGAACCACAGGATCGTCTCGTAACGCCCGGAGAGCCGCTTGCTGCAATGCAGCCCGTGCTCGAAATGCCAGACGATGCGGTTGCGCAGCTTCAGCCCGTGCTCGCGGAACACGGGCCAAAGCGCGATGTCGAGCGGCACGATCTCGCCGTTCGCCACGTGATTGCCAACCTGCCAGCACAGCGAGCCGCCGGGCTTCAGCAGGCGCACGCATTCGGAAATCACCTGCGCCTGCGCCTGGATGTAGGTGTCGAGCGGTGAGCGCGCCTCGTAGGACTTGCCGATGTTGTAGGGCGGCGAGGTGACGATGAGCTGCATGCTCGCGTCGGCCAGCGGGCGCAGGAACGCGAGATTGTCCCTGCAATGCATGAAGGCATTGCAGTCGCGCGCCAGCCGGAGAATGGAATTCCGCGCCATGCTCCAGAGTACCCCTTTCGTTCTCAGCAGTAAAGAGGTACAATTCTAGGTGATTCGCTCGAAGGAGTAACCGATGGCGTCGAAGGGATTAGACGGTCGCACCCGTGATGAGAATGGCGAAATTCGCCACAAGAATGGAGCGACCCAGGTCCGCACATTGCGTGAGACTTATGGCGAGAACTTTGCTCCCGATGTGCGGAGTGACATGAAACTCGATACGCTGCTTGAGCGCACAGGATCGGCTTCGCTCAGCCAGTATCTCAAGAAGTCACGCTCTTAGTTCGCGCGCGCGGTGAAACACCAAGCCGCGCTGACTGATCTTCCTTCAGATGTCGCGACGCTGGTCCGGGGATGCAAGGCCTTCTCGAAAAATGAGTCAAGAGATGCGCTATACCGCATTGCGCTTCGGCTCGTCGGCGACGCTCAAGAGAATCCGTCAGAGCTTGCCGACGCATTAAGTGTGTTGCTGTTGACCTGGAATAACGCGGCATATCGCTACGGCGCCCCCGACTTTTTCCGAGTTGAACAATTTCTCGTGGCGGAGAAGCTGCCGCTGGCGAGCTATCGATCGCGCACGATCGACACCTACAGTCCGGCTACGGAAGCGAACGAAGTCGAAGAATTTTTCACCAAAGCGCTGCGTGCTTTGGCTGCTAACGGCAAGTTTTCCGCCGTTGGTGCAGCAAAAGCGCTACACCTACTCGCGCCTGCTTTTTTCCCACTCTGGGATCGCGAGATTGCGAAGGGGCTGGACTGCAGACTTCAGCATTCATCTCAATATGCAGCACAGTATATCCGCTTCATGCATCTGATGAAGGTTACTTGCCAGAGACTCGAAGGCGAGCACGACGCAACCAGAAAGCCTACAGGCAAGTCGCTTACGGATACGCTCTCCGAATTGGCAGGACGACAGAAGACGATGTTGAAGTTCTTGGACGAGTACTACTATGCAAAGTTCACGAAACATTGGATTGTGTGAGTACACCGGCTGCTGCTGCCGAAGGGTCCTTGGGGAATTGCCCATCAGCACAAACTAGCTGAGACACCTTGCCTGCCCCCGCGGATCGAGCGTCAGGTTCGGCGGGCGCCGCTACCCTCAGCTCGCCCGGCTTTTGAGGTCGGCGGTGAGGCGGGCGAGCATTTCCACCGTGGGATAGCCGTCGGCTGGCAGCTGGTGATCCTTCTGATAGCGCCTGAGCGCCGCGCGCACCTTGCGCCCCAGCACGCCGTCGATCGCGCCGGGATCGTAGCCCAGCGCCCGCAAATCCTGCTGCATCGCCATGCGCTCGGCGGCCCCAAGCGGCCGCTCGTTCGTGGGCCACGCCGCCACAATCGCGCCCCCACCGCGGAAACGATCCGCCAGATTGCACACCGCCAGCGCGTAACTTGCGGCATTGTTGTACTTCAGCACGGCGCGGAAATTGTCGAACAGCAGGAACGCGGGTCCGCGCCAGCCCGCCGGCAGATAGATCGCGCCCGGTCCCATATCGTCCGGCAGTGCATTGCTCTGCGCGGGCACAACGCCCAGCGCGCGCCAATGCGCCACCGGTTGTGCGTTGTCGGCATCGGCTTCCTCATACGGAAAGCCGTTCGGCAGGCGCACTTCCTGGTAGCACCACTGTCCCGGCTGCCATCCTGCGCCATGCAGCAGCACCGCGGCGGACGCCAGCGCATCGGCCGGCGAATGCCACAGATCGATCCGCCCGTCGCCGTCGCCATCCACCGCATGCGCGAGATACGACGACGGCTCGAACTGCGTCTGCCCAAAGGCGCCCGCCCAGGAGGATGTCAGGGTGCGGGGTTCGAGGTGCTCGCGCTCCACCATCTTCATGGCGGCAATCAGCTCGCCGCGCGCGAAATCGGCCCGCGGGCCGTCATAGGCGAGCGTGGCGAGCGCGGAGAACAGATTGAATCCACCCTGTGCGTTGCCGTACGCGCTCTCCATCGCCCAGATGGCGACAAGAATTTCCTTAGGGATCCCGTAGCGCGCCTGAATGGCATTCAGCATCGCCGCGTTGTCCGCGATCAGCTGCTGGCCTTGCGCCACGCGCGCCGGCCCCGTGGTGTCGGCCAGGTACTGCCACACCGGTTTCACGAACTCCGGCTGCTTCTGGTTGAGCTCCTCCACCCGCGGCAGGCGCCTCACACCCGCCATGCAGGCATCGTAGGTCTCGGGGCGGATGCCGGCCGCAATCGCTTCGTTGCGGTAATCGCGCACGAAGATGGCGAACTTCGTGTCGGCGGAAACCGGCCGCGGCGCCGGAAGCGGCACGGAGACGTTCGCGCTCTGCGGAGGCGGCGGGGCGGGCGGCGTGCAGCTCGCCGCCACCGCCACCGGGGCAAACGCGGCTGCCAGCACAAGCGCCCGGTTATGCCACACAGCCACGCCCAAACCCTCGAAAAACCTGCCGATTTGCCACTTTAACGCACATCCCATGGCGCATTGACAGCGCAAAGCCCCTTCACTAGGTTCCGCGCCTCTTTCGGGGCCGGTTTCGGCCCTGTTTTCGTTGAAGGCGTGTCATGAAGGTCCGCAACTCGCTGCGCTCGCTCAAAAAGCGCGACAAAGACTGCCGCATCGTCCGGCGGAAGGGCCGCACCTACGTCATCAACAAGAAGAACCCCCGCTTCAAAGCGCGCCAGGGCTGACCATTTGGCCCTATGATGGGCCCGTGATCGCACTTCCGATACCCGATCCGGAGATCGTTGCCCGCCGCGAGGAAATCGTCGCTGCGCTGAAGCGGCTCGTGCCGGATGGCATTGTATCCGAACCCGCGGGGCTCACCGCCTACGACGGCGATGCGCTCACCGCCTATCGCCAGGCGCCGCTGGTCTGCGTGCTGCCGAAGAACAAGGACGAGGTCTCCGCCGTGCTCGCGTTCGCCCACGAGATGGGCGTGCCCATCGTGCCGCGCGGCGCCGGCACCTCGCTGTCTGGCGGGGCGCTGCCGCGGGCCGACGGCATCCTGCTCGGCTTCGGCCGCATGAATCGCATCCTGGAGGCCGACCTCGAAAACCGCTGCGTGGTGGTCGAGCCGGGCGTCACCAATGCCGCCATCACCCGCGCGGTGGAGGGCGACGGCTTCTATTACGCGCCCGATCCCTCGAGCCAGATCGCCTGCACCATCGGCGGCAACATCGCGGAGAATTCCGGCGGACTGCATTGCCTCAAATACGGCCTCACCACGCACAACCTGCTGGGCGTGGAATTCGCGTTGCCGGATGGCGCGCGCCTGCGTTTCGGCGGCAAGGCGCCCGGCGGCGAGGGGCTCGATCTGCTTGGCGTCGTCACCGGCTCGGAAGGATTGCTGGGCGTGGTGGTGGAAGCGATCGTGCGCATTCTGCCGAAACCGCCGGTCACCCGCACTCTGCTCGCCGCGTTCCACTCCGTGCCGGACACCGGCGTTTGCGTCGCCAACATCATTGCCGCCGGCATCGTGCCCGCCGCGATGGAATTCATGGACCGCCGCTGCATCGACGCGGTCGAAACCTATTGCGCGCCCGGTTATCCGAAGTGCGAAGCCATCCTCATCATCGAGATCGACGGCCTGGCCGCGGAAGTTTCCGACGGGATCGCGCGGGTGAGTGACATTGCGCGCGCGAGCGGCGCCTATGAAGTGCGCGAGGCCGCCGATGAACGCGAACGCGAGCGCCTGTGGAAAGGCCGCAAGGCGGCGTTCTCCGCCATGGGCCGGCTCGCGCCCGACATGCTGTGCATGGACGGCACCATTCCGCGTCGTGCCCTACCGCAGGTGCTCGCGCGCATGGCGGAGATGTCGAACGAATACGGCCTCGGATTCTGTAATGTGTTTCACGCCGGCGACGGCAACATCCATCCGCTCATCATCTTCGATGTGATGAAAGCAGATGAGCTGGAACGCGCCGAAGCCTTCGGTGCGGAAATCCTGCGGCTGTGCGTGGCCGTCGGCGGCGTACTCACCGGCGAGCATGGCGTCGGCATCGAGAAACGCGATCTGATGCCGGAAATGTTCTCGGAAGCCGATCTCGCGCAGCAGCAGCGGCTGAAGTGCGCCTTCGATTCCGCCGGCCTGCTCAATCCCGGCAAGGTATTCCCGACATTGTCCGCCTGCATCGAGCAGGGGCATGCGCATGTGAAGCAGGGCCGCATGCGCCATCCGGAGCTGCCGCGGTTCTGATGGCGACGTTCCGGGTGTCCAGCGAAGCAGATGTGGTGGAGGTGGTTCGCGGCGCGCGAGAGAGCGGCGGCACGCTCGAGATCGTCGGCCACGGCACCAAGCGTGGCCTCGGCCGGCCGATCGAATGCGATGATGTGCTCGATCTTTCCTGTTTGAGCGGTATCGTCAGCTACGAACCGGACGAGATGATCATCACCGCGCGCGCCGGCACGCCCGTTATCGAAATCGAAGCGGCCCTCGCGGAAAAGAACCAGCGCCTTGGTTTCGAACCCGCCGACTGGGGGCCGCTGTTCGGCGCGCCCGCAGACTCCGCCACCATCGGCGGCGTGCTGTCGGCGGACGCAAACGGCTCGGCCGCTATGCGCTACGGCCGCTGTCGTGATCACCTGCTCGGGTTTTGCGCCGTGAACGGATTCGGCGAAGCGTACAAGGGCGGCGGCAAGGTGGTGAAAAACGTCACCGGCTTCGATCTTCCGAAACTCTTCTGCGGCGCCATGGGCACCCTCGGCCCCCTGACGGAAGTCACACTGCGGCTATTTCCGAAACCCTCTTCGGCCGCAATTTTTGCGGTGCGCGATCTCTCGCTCGAGGATGGGCTCGCGCTGCTCCGTCGCGTGTGGTCGAGCCCGATTGAATCCACCGGCCTCGCATTTCTCAATGGGACGGCTTTCATTCGGCTGGAAGGCTCGCGTGCCGCTCTCGACGAGAAAATCGCAATGCTCAGATCCTTGTCTGTGACAGAGTTTCAGCAGAATTCCGAGGGCGAGGCCATCTTTTACAACATCGCATCCGGCCGTATCGCCGCCGATGCCGAAAGCATGCTCTGGCGCGTCCATGTCCCGTCGGCGAACGCGGCGAAACTCGTTGCGGAGATCCAGCCGACCGCATGGTGTGCCGATTGGGCGGGCGGTTTGCTATGGCTGGTATCCGATCGCGATGTGCGTGCGAGGGCGCGGGCATTCGATGCGCGCCCGGTGCAGATGCGCAGCGGCGGTTCCATTCCGCCATTCGGGCTGGAAGATCGCGTGCGGGCAGAGCTGACGCGCCGCGTGAAAGCCGCGTTCGATCCGCTAAAACTGTTCAACCCCGGCCGGATGTGGGAGGGCGTCTGAGATGCGCACGCACTTTCGCGCAGAGCAGCTCACCGATCCCTCGCTCGCCGAAGCCGAGAGGAATCTCCGAGCCTGCGTGCATTGCGGCATCTGCACCGCGACCTGCCCGACATACGTGCTGCTGGGCGACGAGCGCGATTCCCCGCGCGGCCGCATCGTCATGATGCAGCAAATGCTGGAGCAGGGCGGCACGCCGTCACCCGAAACCGTGCACCATCTCGACCGCTGCCTGTCCTGCCTCGGATGCCGAACCGCCTGCCCGTCGGGCGTCGACTACGCCCGCCTCATCGATCAATCGCGCACGCACATCGAACAGAACTATCGCCGCCCGCTCTCCGATCGGATGTTGCGCTGGACCATTGCCACCGTCCTCACCCGCCCAACCCTCACCCGCATCGCACTTGCTCTTGCGCGGCTCGCGTCCCCGCTGACGCATTTCCTGCCGCGTCGCTTGGGGGCGATGGCTAGGAAAGCTCGACCGCTTTGGTTCCTCCCCCGCAAAGCGGGGGAGGGGGACCACG
>DIZC01000070.1:336-28458 GCA_002429315.1 Alphaproteobacteria bacterium UBA6038 | reverse complement strand
CCCATGCCGCCGCCGACGCACATGGTGACGACGCCATACTTCGCCTTGCGGCGGCGCCCTTCGATCAGCAGGTGGCCCGTCATGCGCGCGCCCGACATGCCGTAGGGATGGCCGATGGAAATCGCGCCGCCGTCCACGTTGAGCTTCTCGTGGGGAATGCCGACGCGGCCCATGCAGTAGAGCACCTGGCTTGCGAAGGCCTCGTTCAGCTCCCAGAGATCGATGTCGTCGGGCTTGAGCCCGTGGCGCTGCAGCAGCCGTGGCACGGCGAACACCGGGCCGATGCCCATCTCGTCCGGCTCGCAGGCGGCGACCGCAAAGCCGCGGAAGATGCCGAGCGGCTTCAGGCCCTTCTGCTCCGCAACTTTGGCGTCCATCACCACGCACGCCGACGCGCCGTCGGAGAACTGCGAGGCGTTTCCGGCAGTGACGTATTTGCCCTGCTTCACTTCAAGCCCGCCGCCGAACACCGGCTTCAGCGCTTGCAAGCCTTCGAGCGTGGTGTCGGGTCGATTGCATTCGTCGCGATCCACCGTCGCGTCGACGACGGACTCCGCGCCGGTCGCCTTATCCACCTTCTTCATCTTGGTTTTCAGGGGAACGATTTCGTCGGCGAACTTCTGGCCCTGCTGGGCGGCAGCGGTGCGGCGCTGACTCTCGAGCGCATATTCGTCCTGCCGCTCGCGGCTGACGCCGTAGCGCTCCGCCACCACCTCGGCGGTTTCGATCATCGACATCCACAGGGCGGGCTTGACCTGCATCAGGTGTTCTTCGGTGATGTTCTTGGTGTTCATCCCCCCCATCTGCACGAGCGAAATGGATTCCACGCCGCCCGCAACCGCCACGGGTGTGCCTTCCGTCATCACCTGCTGCGCGGCCATGGCAATGGTTTGCAGGCCGGACGAACAGAAGCGGTTGACGGTGGTGCCGGCGGTGGTCACCGGGCATCCCGCCCAGATTGCCGACAGCCGCGCGATGTTGAAGCCGGTGGCCCCTTCCGGATTGGCGCAGCCCATGAACACGTCTTCCACTTCCCCGGGCTCGATGCCTGCCTTGGCGATGGCGTGCTTGATGGCGTGGCCGGCCATCACCGCGCCGTGCGTCATGTTGAATCCGCCGCGGCCGGACTTTGCCAGCCCTGTCCGCGCAGTCGAAACGATAACGGCTTCTCGCATGACGCTCTCCAATGTCTGTGTCTCAACAGCCTAGCCCGCCCGCTCGCCACGGGAAAGGCGGCCGGCCGGCGACTCCAGATGGATTCGGTTTAGATATAGGCGCCGTGATCGAGCCATTCCGGCGCGGCGCGGCCGCGGGAGCGATGGGTGATCATCTCGTCGTGCAGGTGACGGACGGTGGAGCTGCCCGTCTTCACGAACAGGAACGGGAGCAACCCGTGCAGCAGACACGCACATCCGGCAGCGATCATGCGGCAGCCGAACGAAAGCGCCGCCGCCATGTGCTCCGCGTATGTTTCGCCGACCGAGCGGGGATGTTCCAGAAACAGTTTTCGCAGCGCATCCATGGCGACTCTCCCGCTGATGGCGGAAGCATACGCCGCAATCGTCCACAAATCACTACCGAAGCTGTCGCAATGTGGTTCGCCTCAGTGCGGCGGCGTTCCCGCCGCGGGCGCCGCGGCTTGGCCTCCGCCCGTCTGCTGACGGACGTAGATCCCCCACAGATGAGCCGCCTTCATCATTGCGGCGCTGCCGGAAACGGACTGGAACGCCTGGGCGGCATCGCTGAATTTGCCCTGCCGGACCAGCGCCATACCCACGACCATCTCCGCTTCGCCGGGATTCTTGCCGGCTCTGGGCCCCGCCTGCCGCGCAAGCTGCTCGGCGTCGGCGTAGCGCCCGTAGCCATAGAGCGCTTCGGCCACGTACAGTGCCGCCTGACCGCCGCTTTTGCGCCCCGCGGAAATTTCCGCGGCGAGCGCACCCTGCTCTTTGGCGGAATTCGACCGCGCGGTCGCCAGGTCCGCGCCGCGCGCGCCTGCGGACTCGAGAATGGACACGGCGTCGCCGTAGTAGCGGAGCTGGTTGGCAAGCCTGCCGGCAAGTCCTGCTTCGCTGGCGTTGAAGGAGTGGGTCACCAACATGAGCCGGTAGAGGTCCATGGCGACGACGTCGTTCATGCCTTTGGCGCCGAAGCCGGCGCCGATCAGCTTGCTCCATTCCGGCGCCGAATTCGTCTGCGAGACGATCTGTTCAAGCGTCTGAACCGCGGCGTCCGGATTGGCCTTCGCCTGAGCGTTCATGGTGATTTCGAGCGCAGCTTGCGGCGGCTGCTTTCCCGCCGCCTTTGCCGCGGCAATTGACCTTTGTGCGTATTGCTGCGCCGTGGCCAGGTCCTTGGTGTTGTAATACGCGATGGCCATGTTGGCGAGCTGCTCGGGATCCATCGGAGCGATCGCTTCGAGCTGCTTTCCGTACACGATGATTGCGGGATAGTTGTTGGCCGCGGATTCCAGAATGAAGGCGTTGTGAACCAGATCCTTCTTGTCTTCCGGCGGCATGGCGGGGGAGGCGATCGCCGCTTCGGCGGCAGTGCGCGCGGTGTTCATGTCCTTCAGATTGACCGCATCGATGCTGAGGAATTTGTTGATGACGTAATCTTCGTAGGGCGTCCTGTTCGGGATGGCTTGCGCCTGCTTGATCGCGGCCAGTGCGCCGGCCCAGTCTTGCGCTTGCATCGCCTTCTGTGCGGCGGAAAGCGGTACACTGACCTCTTTGCCGACCTTGTCTTCCGCCTGAGCGGTGGTAAACGGCGCGGTGACGGCCGAGCCGAGAAGAGAGGCGACGAAAGCCGCCCGGACCAGTTTCTGAAGCATGACGTTCCCCTGTTGCGATCCGGGCGTCGCACGCCACCTGCCCGGCCTGAAATCTTTTCCGGGCCATTCTGCGGATTCTGCGGGTTGCCACAAGAGTAGGCCGGCGAGAGCGCCGCCTTCTCGCCAATTGACGGAGGGCGGAAAAACGGACCATCTCCGCCGATGACGAGCGAAATGCCTCCTGGGGCCGAGGAAATCTCCCACGCCGGCTTCAACCGTCATGTCGGGCCGCTCTACCGGCTGCCGGACGACGGCGAGCGGACCCGCTTCGCCTTTGTCGTTGTAAGCAAGCACATGAATGCGGCGGGCAGCATCCACGGCGGCATGCTGATGGCGTTCGCGGATGTTTCGATGAGCCGCACGACGCGGCTGGTCACCGACGCTCCCAGCTGCAGCACGGTGGCGCTGACCTGCGACTTTCTCGCGCCCGGCAGATTGGACGAGGTGATCGAATCCCGCATTCGCGTCACGCGCCGCACCCGCACCATGGTGTTTCTTTCGGCGGAGGTCGCCGCGGGCGAGCGTCTGCTGCTGGTGGCGAACGGCGTGTGGAAGATCGGATCGGCACGATGAGCGCGCCGCCAGGATATACCCAGACCGAACTGTCCGATCCGTTCGAAATCCATCTCGGACCGGTGTTCGAGGCCGGCGCCAAGGGCGCGCGGCACTTCGTGCTACGGGTGGATGAGCGGCATCTCAACGGCCGCGGCGTCGTTCACGGTGGGATGCTGATGACGTTCGCCGATCTGGCCCTCGGCCAGGCGGCCTGGGATGCGACGGATCATGCTTTCGTCGTGACCATCAACATGCAGGCGCAATTCCTGAAGACGGCGCGCGCCGGCGACCTGATCGAGGTGGCGCCGCAACTGGTGCGGCGAACCCGTTCGCTGCTCTTCCTGCGCGGCGATTTCGAAGTGGCGGGCGATGCCATCTTCACGGCCTCCAGCATCTGGAAAGTCCTTGGAAAGCTTTGAGAACTTCGGCGGGCGTAACGGGTTGTTTACCATGGCGTGACAGGGTTGCTCCGGGGCCTTAGGACATCTGAGCATGAGTGGCGCACGCCCGGCGGAGCTGGGTTTGGCCTACGGCGCGGCGAACGGCACAGGAAAGCCCTCGCGCGGCGCCGCCTTGAACCTGCTCCAGCGCGCGATCGATTCGGGCATTGCCGAGTTCGATAGCGCGCGGGCATACGGCGACAGCGAAGATCGCCGCGGGAAAGCGCTGCAGGGCCACAAAGCCGCGCGCAGCGTCACCAAACTCAGTCCGCTTGCCGAACTTTCGCCGAACGCGATGCGGGAGGAGGTTCGCGCCGCGGTGGACCGCAGCATTTCGGAATCGATGATTGCCCTGAAGCGCGGGCGGCTCGATTGCCTGCTGCTTGACTGCGCCGCGCACATGACAGCGTTCGAGGGCGCCGTTTGGGAACGGCTCGTCGAGTTGCTGGAAGACGGCACGGTGCTGTCGCTGGGCGTCTCGGTGCAATCGCCCGCCGAAGCGATGGCTGCGCTCGACAATCCCGACGTCCAGCATCTGCAACTGCCGTTCAATTTGTTGGATTGGCGCTGGCGGCAATCCGCCGTCATCGATCGTATCCGGGCGCGCCCGCATCTGACGATCTATGCCCGCAGCGTGTTCCTGCAAGGCGTGTTGGCGTCCTGCGATCCAGGCATCTGGCCAGAGATCGACGGAGTCGATCCGGCGGATACGATCGCACTGATCGCCGCCCAGGTGCGCGAATTCGGCCGCGAGAGCGCCGCCGATCTCTGTCTCGCCTTCGTGCGCGGACAGAATTGGATCGACGGCGTCGTGGTGGGCATGGAAACCGAAGATCAACTCGAGACCAATCTCCAGCTTTTCGTGCGGCCGCCGCTCACCGCCTTGGAATGCGAAGAGGTCGAGCGCCGCATGCCCAAGCTGCCGGAGCAGCTGCTCAATCCGGGATTGTGGCCGTAGGGGGCCCGCGCCGGTGGATTCCGCTTCGATGCTATTCGGGATGAATGGCCGCATGGTCTTTGTGTCGGGAGCTACGGGCCATCTTGGACCCGCCATGGCGCACGCGGTTGCGGAAGCCGGCGCGCACGTCGTCGTTAACGGCCGAAACTTCGTGACCGGCGCGGCACTTGCACTGGATGGCGGCTGGACAGCTTGGTGATAGAAGGAGGCGGGCTGATGAACATGGCGTTTCTCTCCTCCTTTTTCACCGGACGCGATCTGATCTATCCGGAGTCGCTGCGCGAGCGGCTGTCCGAATTTCCGCTGCTGGCCGATGTCGGCGAAGCCGCGCTCAAGCGCCTGCTCTCGGAAGCCAACTGGTTCAGCCTCCCGGGCGGAATGCTGCTCGATCGGCAGGGCGAGAACCAGGATGCGCTGTTTCTGGTGATCACCGGCTGCCTCGGCGTGTTCTACGCCGGCGGCGACGGCTCCAAGCGGCTCGTGGCGCACGTTCCGGCGGGCGAGACGGTCGGCGAAATGTCGCTCATCTCGGGCGAGCCGCATTCGGCGCAAATCGTGGCGCTGCGCGACACCGAACTGTTGCGCGTAAGCCGCGACGGTTTCGAAACGCTCATCGCGCGCCATCCCCGCGTGATGCTCAACCTGATGCGTATTCTGGTCCGCCGGCTGAGCGATACGACGCGGCACGCAGTCGATGACTCGCGGCCGAAAACCTTCGCCTTGATCCCGCTGCAGGATGGGCTTGCCGACGAACCGATCGCCGACAGGTTGGCCGCGGCATTGAGAGAAATGGGATCTAGGGTGGCGGTGCTGGATTCGCGGCAGGCCGACCTTTCGACCGAGGCGCTGAACAATCTCGAAGCGGCGCATGATTTCGTGTTCTATCGCGGCGACTCCCCCGACAGCGCATGGACGCATCTGTGCCTGCGGCAGGCCGATCGGGTGTTTCTGCTGGCGCGGGCAGAGCGGCCGCTGCCGCTCAAGCCGCTCGATTTGCCGGCCTTCAAGGAGCGGTCCGCCGGCCTGCCCCAGCTCCTGCTGCTTCATCCCGAAGGCCGCGCGCAGGGGCTGCCGGAACATTTCGCCCTGCGCAGCGGCGTGTTCGAATCTCACCATCACATTCGCAACGGCCGCCCCGAAGACATCCGCAGGCTCGCCCGATTCATCGCCGGACGCGCCGTAGGCCTGGTGCTCGCGGGCGGCGGCGCGCGGGGTTTCGCGCATATCGGAGTCGCAAAAGCGCTGGTCGAGGCGGGCGTGCCGTTCGATCATTTCGGCGGCACCAGCATCGGCGCCATCATTGCCGCGGGGCTCGCCCTGGAGTGGAGCATCGACGAGTTGATCGCGCGCATGCGCGAGGCGTTCGTGGAAACCAATCCGCTCTCCGATTTTACCCTGCCGCTGATCGCGCTGGTGCGCGGCAAGAAGGTCTCCGAGCTTCTACGCGAGCATTTCGGGCAGGTGCGGATCGAAGAGATGCCCAAGCCGTTCTTCTGCGTTTCGTCCGATCTGACGATCGGGCGCATTCACGTCCATCGCGAAGGGCTGTTGTGGCGCGCGCTGAGGGCGAGCGTGTCGCTTCCGGGCATTCTTCCGCCGGTCACCCATCACGGGCATCTGCTGGTCGATGGCGGCGTGATGAACAACCTGCCGGTGGACATCATCGCGCAGCAGGCGCAGGGACCGATCATCGCGTCCGACGTGACCGGCGAGCTCGATTTGCGCGCCAGTGACGACCGCTACGGCGAGCGCCCCATCTGGTGGCTGATCTGGCAGCGCATGCGCGGAACGCCGTCGATCGTCTCGATTCTGATGCGCTCGGGCACGGTGGGTTCCGAAGCCCAGCGGCGGCTGGTCCGCGAGCGGGCCGATTTCCTGTTCGAGCCGCCGCTAGAGGATGTGGGCTTGCGCGACTGGAAGAAATTCGACCGTGCCATCGCCGAAGGCTATGCGCACGCCATGACCCGGATCGAAAAGCATGGCGTGCCGCTCACCGACATCTGGACGGAAGGGCCCGCGGTCGCCATCCCGCACTTCGGCAGCGGAGCGGCGGCCCAGGGCCTCCCGGTCGCCGGCTAGCTTGCAATTCGCGTGCTTGCGGGTTGCGGATGTCCGTCCGACCGTGTCTTATGCGCCTTCAACCGTGCCGCGAATTTGGGGAGACCACATATGGCCGCGCGCAAGAGTTCCAGGAAGAGCAGCAAGACCCGCAAATCGAGCGCCGCCAAGCGCAAAGGTGCCTCCAGCAAGAGCCGCGCGCCGGCGAAAAAGAAACGCGGCCGCGGCGCCAAGAGCGCGGTGCAGAAGGCTTCCTCGCGCGTGACCTCGGCGACCAAGAAAGCCGCGGCGGGCGCCAAGGGCACGCTTAAGCGCGTGGCGCAAGTGGCATCGGGCGTTGCCGCCGTGGCGGCCAGCGTCGCCGTCGTTGCGAGCGGCGCCGCTCAACAATTGTCTGGGACGTCAGACTCCGGTGGCTCAGGCAGCAAGCGCAAAGGCCGCTCGCGGACCGCTCCTGCCGTGCAGAGCGCGAGCCCTGAACCGGAGAAGAAAGAGTCAGGCTCCTAAGCCCTTCCGCAGCGGCAACAGATCGGGAAATTCCGGCGCACGCTTTTCCTGCCGGGCGACGAAGCTCTCGCGCATGTCGCTTTCGGGATTGTACATGCCCGCCTGCCACGTCGCGATGTAATCGAGGCCGTCGGCGATGGTGTGATCGCGCGCGTAATTGATCATCACCTTGGAGCCATGCACCGCGAGCGGCGATTTCTCCGCAACGTCCCTCGCCACGCTCATCACGTGCGCCAGCATCGCCTCCTGCGTCGCGAAGATTTCGTTGACGAGGCCGAGTTCGAGGGCGCGCCGCGCCGGCAGTCTGCGGCCGGAATAGGCGAGCTCGCGCAAATAGCCCTGCGGCAGCAGATGGCATAACCGCGGGAAGGTGCCCACGTCGGCCGTCATCCCGAGGTTGATTTCCTGGATGACGAAGAAGGCGTCCTCGGTGGCGTAGCGGCAGTCGCAGGCGCTCGCCATATCGACAGCACCGCCGACGCAACCGCCCTGGATGGCGATCAGCACCGGCATCCGCGCCCGCTCCAGCACGTTGAAGGTGTCCTGGATGTCCAGCACGCTTTGCCGCAGGTTGGCGCGCACCCGCCCGCGTTCGTCTTTCGAAGCGGCGGCCGATGTCCCGACCGACTGTCCACCGGTGAACACCGACAGATCCATGCCGGCGGAGAAGTGCTTGCCGGTCGAAGAGAGCACGATCGCGCGCGCCTTTGCGTTCGCATCGATGTCGCGCACGATCTCCGGCAGTTCGCGCCAGAACTCCGGCACCATCGTGTTGAGCTCGTCGCCGCGGTTAAGCTGGATATGCGCGATATTGTTCTCGATTTTGACGTCGAAACAGCGATACGTCATTTCCCCGTCTCCTGATAGTCTGCCGGAACGCTACCGTGTTTTGCCGCCGGGGGCTATTTCGGTGTGTCGCTTGGCTTTCCCCGAGATGGCGCGGTAAATCACTTCTACCAGCAATGCGGGGCAAACGATGCCGATCAACTACGAAGAACTGATGCAGGCGAAATCCGTCGGTAACACCACCTCTTACGGCGACCGCGAAACCATGCTGTACGCGCTCGGCATCGGATTTGGTCGCGATCCGCTGAACGCAAAGGAGCTGCCGTTCGTCTATGAGAATGACCTCAAGGCCGTGCCCACCATGGCGACTGTCGTAGGCTGGGGACGTTCGTCGACGCTCGCGAAATCCGGGATCAACTACATGCTGGTCGTGCACGGCGAGCAGCGCCTGGCTATGCACAAGCCGCTACCGGCGTACGCCGATGTGGTGTTCGACGAGCGCGTGACGGGCGTTTTCGACAAAGGCGAAAAGGGGGCGATTATCGTCACCGAACGAGAGATCACGGACCAGAAATCCGGGCAAAAGCTGTGCACGCTCAGTGCCACGATTTTCGCGCGCGGCGATGGCGGCTTTGGCGGCCCGAAGGAGGGTGCACCAGTGCCGCATCCGCTTCCCGAGCGCGCGCCCGATCTCGTGCACGAAGCGGACACGCGCGCCGATCAGGCGTTTTTGTACGCGCTCTCGGGCGACCGCAATCCGCTGCACCGCGATCCGAACTTTGCGAAGATGGCGGGCTTCCCGCGGCCCATCCTGCACGGCCTTTGCACCTACGGCACCGCCTGCCGTTCCGTGCTGACGTCGTTGTGCGATTACGATCCGGCGAAGATCACCGGCTTCGATGTGCGATTTTCCGCGCCGGTGTTTCCCGGCGAAACCATCGTAACCGAGATGTGGGCGGATGGGCCGGTCGTCTCGTTCCGCTCGAAGGTGAAGGAGCGCGATGTCGTATGCCTCAACAATGGCAAATGCACGCTTGCCGCCTGACACCGATCCGCTGTCCCACGCGCAGTCATTGATCGAGCAAGGCCGCGCCGGCGAGGCTGCCGCAATCCTGACTCCGCTGATCGAATCCGACCGCGCTGGCTTGCCGGCGCGCCTGCTCCAGGCGCGCGCGTTGCAGGCGCACGGGCAGGCTGCCCTGGCGATGGAAAGCGCGCGCGAGACGGCTTTGCTGCACCCGGATGTGGCCGAGGCCGCGCTGAGTTTCGCCGAGAGGCTGCTGAGCGCAGGTCTGCTTCCCAGCGCCATCGCCGAATTCCAGCGGTCGCTGCGGCTCGAGCCGGACCTGCATGCTGCCCGTTACGGGCTCGGCTGCGCCTGGTTGGCAGCCGGCGAACCGGAGAAAGCCCTGCGAGAGTTCGGCAGTCTGTCCGCCGACAATATTGCGCCGGACCTGCCCGCCCGGATGGCTGAAGCGGAGCGGATGCGCGCCGCACCGCGCTCCGACGCACGCTACGTGCGGCATCTCTTCGATCAGTTTTCGTCCGATTACGATGCGCGGATGGTGGGGGAGCTCGGCTACGCCGCGCCGCGAATCTTGCGCGAGCTGGCGACCCTGGTCATGCCCACACTCCGCAACGGTACGCTCGATATTCTCGATCTCGGTTGCGGCACGGGTCTCGCAGGTGCAGCGTTCCGACAAGTTGCCAAGCGCCTCGATGGAATCGACCTGAGCCCGTCCATGGTTGACCGGGCGCGCCGGCGCGGCGTCTACGATCGGCTCAGCGTCGGCGATGTGGAAGCGATCCCAAATGGCGGAGAGCGGTACGATCTTATCGTTGCGGCCGATACGCTCGTCTATCTCGGCGATTTGTCGCCGGTGTTTGCCGCCGCGCACCGCGTCTTGAAGCCCGCGGGATTTTTTCTCTCTACCGTCGAGAAGGACGAGGGCGAAGGATTCGCGCTCGGGCCAAAGCGCCGCTGGCGCCATTCGGAAGATTATTTGAAAGCGGCAGCGAAAGCGGCGGGTTTCGAGATCGCAGGCGTGGTCGCCTGTTCGCCCAGGACGGAAGGCAGTATTGCCGTGGACGGGCTGGCGGTCGCTCTCCAGAAGCCGCTCTGACTTTCCAGGCCCCGCTGCATGCATCGACTGCACGCCCGTCCCGCGAATGTTGTCGGTGTGTTTTCGTCCCACTGCGGTAGAGTTCCGCCGACAACGGAGGGCGCCAATGCCAAGCACAATCGGGCTCCTGATCTTCGACGACGCCGAGGAACTCGATTTCGTCGGCCCGTGGGAAGTGTTCACCATGGTCAACCAGGTCTGCGCCCGCACCGGCCGCGAGCGGCCGCATGATGTGATGCTGATCGCAGAGCGGGGCTCGCCGGTCCGCTGCGCCAAAGGCATGCGCGTGCTTCCCGACATCACGACGGCGCAATGCGAGCGGCTGGACGTGCTGCTGATCCCGGGCGGCCAGGGCACCCGCCGGGAGGTCAAGAACGACGCGCTGCTCGCGTGGATTCGCAACATTTCCGGCCGTTGCGAATGGATCACAAGCGTGTGTACCGGCTCGCTTCTGCTGACCGCCGCCGGGCCCGGAAAAGGCCGGCGCGTGACCACGCATTGGGGCTTCATCGAGCAGTTGCGGGCGCGCGGCGAAGCCGCCGAGGTGCTGGAGCGCGTGCGCTACGTCCGCGACGGCAATCTGGTCACCGCGGCAGGCGTTTCCGCCGGCATCGACATGGCGCTGTGGCTGGTGGGGCAGATGCATGGGCCCGCGCTGGCGCGATCCGTCCAGCGGGCCATGGAATACGACCCGGCGCCGCCATACGCGGCGGAGGTCTGAGGCCGCGACGAACAGGCCTTTGTTCCCGCGCCGCGGATATGCTCTCCTTCTGCCGATGCAGCATCATCGAAGGGAGAATGGCATGTCGGTTCGAATCGGGATGTTGATTCTGGCGTTCGCCGGAGTGACGGCGACGCCGGCGCTGGCGCAGTCCTGCGGCAGCGCGCCGATCGCGCCGGCTTTGGCCAGCGCCGCCGACATCAAGCAGAAATCGCCTGCCGACGCCGCGGCCGCCAAGCACGATGCGTTCGTCGAGATCAAGAATTGGCAGACCGACCTGAAGACCTACCGCGAGTGCGTGACCAACGTCAGCAATGAGAACAACAAGCAGGCAGGCGGACTGGATCCCAAAAAGGATGCCGACAAGATCAAGCAGCTGCAGAGCCAGGCCAAGGCCGCGACGCACCAGTACGATCAAACGGTGGACATGGAAGAGAGAGTGGTCAACGAATTCCACGCCATCCAGGCCGCCTTCTGCGCCCGCTCCGATGTCGATCGATCGAGCTGTCCGAAATAGCGCAGCTTCGATGTGAGTCCGTTGGTTGGGTGAGGCGGCCGAATCGGCTTACGTTTCCGCATATGGGCTCCGGAGAGCGCAACCGGGATGAGCGCCGCGCGCGGGCGCACAACAGTACGCGTGCCGACATTCTGAAGGCGGCGCGGCGCGTGGCGGAACGCCGGGGCGCGAGAAATCTCTCCTTGCGCAGCGTGGCGGCCGAGGCGGGCTTCGCACCGGCGGCGCTGTACGGTTATTTCCGCAACAAGGACGAGCTCATGCTGACGCTCGCGGCCGACGATCTGTCCCGGATTGCACATGCGATGCGCGATGCGGCGATCGGCCAGAGCATCGAACACCGGCTCAAGGCTGCTGCGGCCGCGGCCCTCGAACTTCTTGCCAGCAGCGAGACGCTTGCCGCCGCCGCGATGGCACCGCGCGCCAATGGCAGCGACATCGAGCGCCTCTTCAATGGGCGGCTGATCGCGGCCCTCACAACCTTGTCCACCGCCGCCGGGCAAGCCGCGCGAAGCCGGGAGTCGCAGGCCGATGTCGTGTTGATCGCGGCGGCGCTGGCGGGACTTGCCTTGCTCCGGCGCGGTGGCCGTTTGCAGGCGCTGGGGTTTTCTGCCGAAGAGGTGCTCGCCCGCTTGGATTATTTCTCCAAAATGAAAGAGGCCGCCTGAGCGGCGGCGGAGGAATTTTTACCGCCACCGCCTGGGCAGATGCCGTGCAACAGGTCGATCGTCTCGGCAATGCGCAGGATTTCGGTGCCGACGAGTTCGGGGTATTCCATCGGCAGGAAGTGGGTTGCCTTTGCTACGCGAACCCGGCGCGTGCGGCCATGCTTTCGCGCGAAGCGCAAAACCTCTTCTTCCGGGCAGGTGCCGCTCTGTCCGCCATACAGCAGGGTGACCGGACAGCGAAGCAGCGGGGCCAGACGCTCCACGTGGAGCGGCGTGGAGCGAAACACGTCGGCTTCCCACCAGGGCTCGCACGCAAGCCGCACCCCATCGGCAGCAGGCAATAGGCCCCCCGCCAGGTAGTCGTGAAGCATCTCGTCGGGCCAGGTCGCAAAGGCGCCGCGGCCGCGATACGCAGCGAACGCCGCATCGTGGGATTCGAACGTGTCTCGGCGCTTCGCAGCGCGCTCCGCCAGCCCTGCGTCACGCTGCAGGCCCATCATTCTCTTCCATCGCGCCTTTCGCCATGCCGCGGCGGGCACCAACACCGGTTCGATCAGCGCCAGCGCGCGCACTCGCTCCGGCTTCACGCTGGCAGCCATGACGCTTGAAATCGCACCCATCGAGTGTCCTGCCAGGATGACGGAGGGCAGACTGCAGGCTTGCAGAAACGCCAGCAGGTCGTCGCGGAAAACGGTCCAGCCCCTGGCAAGACCGGCGCGGGTGCCGAGAGTGGACGATCCGTGCCCGCGCGTGTCGCTGGCGTAGATGTGGAAGTGCTCGCTCAAAGGCTGGAGCAGGGAGCGGTAGGTCTCCGCATTGAAGCCGGTGGCGTGCGCAAAGTGAAGCGCCGGGCCGGAGGTCCCCCATTCGAGGTAGGAGATCTCGCCGTCCGCGAGCGCCACCGTCTTTCGAACCGGCTCGATCATCGGCGCCCGTTTGCGCAGCCCCGTCCATTTCGTAAAGTCGCCCGACTGCCATTGCAACCGAAGGCCGCCATGCATCCCGCCGTTCACGCGCTCCAGACGCCGGACAAACGCGCGGTGATTATGGCGTCCACGGACGAAACACTGACCTATCTCGAACTGGAAGAGCGATCCAACCAGGGCGCGCAGTTGTTCTGCGCTCTCGGGCTGCGGCCCGGCGACGCCATTGCCATCTTCATGGAAAACAACATCCGCTTTCTGGAGATCTGCTGGGCGGCGCAGCGCGGCGGATTGTATTACACCTGCATCTCGTCGCGCCTGACTGCCGGCGAAGTGGAATACATCGTGCGCGATTGCGGCGCGAAACTCCTGATCGTTTCCATCGGACTGGCGGCGGTTGCGGGGGAACTCGTCTCTCTGTTGCCCGATGTGCGCCTGTTCATGGTCGGCGGCACACGCGCCGATTTCGCCAGCTACGAGGAAGAAGCGGCAGCGATGCCGGTGACCCGCCTTGCCGACGAGACTGCCGGAATGGACATGCTCTATTCCTCCGGGACGACAGGGCGGCCGAAAGGCGTGCGGGTTCCACTGTCCGGCCTTCCGATCGATGCGCCCAGTCCCCTGATGCTGATCGTTTCGGGCCTGTTCGGCCTGAGCGAGGACACCGTCTATCTCTCGCCGGCGCCGCTCTATCACGCCGCGCCGCTGCGCTACTGCATGGCGGTCCACCGTATCGGCGGCACCGTCGTCGTGATGGAGCATTTCGATGCGGAACAGGCCCTGCGGCTGATCGAGAAGCACCGCGCCAACGCCAGCCAGTGGGTTCCAACGATGTTCGTCCGGATGCTCAAGCTGCCGGCAGAGGTGCGCGCCCAATACGACGTCGCGTCCATGAAGGTCGCCATTCATGCGGCGGCGCCGTGCCCGATCGAGGTGAAGCGCAAGATGATCGAATGGTGGGGGCCGGTGCTGCACGAATATTATGCCGGCACAGAAGGAAACGGCTTCTGCTACGTCAACAGCGCAGACTGGCTCGCCCATCCCGGCACGGTCGGCAAATCGCTGCTCGGCGAAATCCACATCTGCGACGACCAGGGCAACGAAGTGCCGGTGGGCGAGGAGGGCGTCATCTATTTCGGCGGCGGCGCGGAATTCCGTTATCACAACGACGAAAAGAAAACGCGCGAATCCCGCCACCCCGCGCATCCGGACTGGTCGACGCTGGGCGACGTCGGCAAGCTCGACGCCGACGGTTATCTCTACCTGACCGACCGCAAGGCGTTCATGATCATCTCGGGCGGGGTGAACATCTATCCGCAAGAGGCGGAGAACGTGCTGATCGCCCACCCGCAAGTCGCCGACGTTGCGGTGATCGGGGTGCCGAACGAGGATTTCGGTGAGGAGGTCAAGGCGGTGGTGCAGCCGGCGGACTGGGCAGAGGCCGGCCCCGATCTCGCCAACGATCTCATCGCCTATTGCCGCGAGCGCCTTTCCCCGATCAAATGCCCGCGGTCCGTCGATTTCGAGCGGGAACTCCCGCGCCACGCCACCGGCAAGCTCTACAAGCGACTCATCCGCGACCGCTACTGGGGCAAGCGCGAATCCCGCATCGTCTGATTTTGCCTATTGGAGAAAACGATGCGCACGGTGTCTTTCGACGAACTACCTTCGCTAGCGGGACAGGAGATCGGAGTTTCCGAGTGGGTTCTCATCGATCAGGAGCGCGTCAACAAATTCGCCGACGCCACCGGCGACCATCAATGGATACACGTCAACATCGAACGGGCGGCCAGGGAAATGCCGGACGGCAAGACGATCGCGCACGGCTTTCTCACCCTTTCGCTCATTCCGATGCTGAGCGCGCAGATCATGCGGGTGACGGGCGTCTCCCGCGGCATCAATTACGGCCTGAACAAGGTCCGCTTCACCAATGCGGTTCAGGTGGGCAGCCGGGTGCGCGGGCGACAGAAGCTGATCTCGGTCGAAGCTCGCGGCGACGCCACGCAGCTCTCAAGCGAATTTGCGATCGAAATCGAAGGCCAGAAGCGCCCGGCCTGCATCGCCGAAACCATCGGGCTCATCTACAGATAGCCGGCGAAGGCGCATCCCGCCCTGTGCTCGATAGCCGGAAAGCTGGTGCGTTGAATCGCCGTGTGGCAGCCAGTATGGTCCGCACCCTTTTGTGATTGGGGCGTCGCCAAGCGGTAAGGCACCGGATTTTGATTCCGGCATACGGAGGTTCGAATCCTCCCGCCCCAGCCAGCATTCTCGTTTGGGTGGCGCATTGCGGCGGGGCAGTCGCGCCGTTATAAGACCGCCTCTTTCGGCGACCGGAGAGTAGCTCAGCCTGGTAGAGCACCACGTTCGGGACGTGGGGGCCGGAGGTTCAAATCCTCTCTCTCCGACCATCGATCAACCGCTACAGGCCGTATGAAGCACCCCAGTTGACGGCGTGGCCGCCGAACAAATCGGCGCAGGCCCTGATCTCATCCGCAAAATAATCCACGAGGACCACTTTTGCGGTCGATGTGAGCTCGAGTTTGGCGGCTTGGGCTTTGCGGTTGTACTCCGCGGGTAATTCCCCGCTTTTCTTGTTCGGATCGGCACCGAGGAACAGCAAAATCTCCTGCCTCAAGTGATCGGGCCGGTTCACCAGATCGTCGAAAACGAAGAAACCAAACGGGCTCGCCGGGGCTTCGCGCCGCCAACGCCGGTACACTTCGGTCGCGAACACCGCACCCAATTTATGCGAATCTTCGATGTACATGCGAAACCGCGCGGCATCGTGCAACAGCGCCGTATCGAAGCCTCCCGCCTCATGCGACATGCAAATGCGTGACCAGGCACGCGCGACCGGATCGCGCACCAGCAGGATGACCTTTGTGCGGGGGAAGTGTTCCGCCACGCGCCGCACCATCTCGTCGTCCAGATTGCAGTAGGGCGGCGTGATGTCGCCGGAAAGCAGATCGCCCTTGAAGCTGAACAGGCCGGCATAGCGATCCAGACTCATCGGCTGTCCGCGACAGCCGCTTGCATAGCGGAGAAACTCGACGTCGCGGTGATCGCGCAGCGGTCGCTGGATCAGCCGATCTTTCTGGCTGCTGGCCCTTGGGGGACCTGCATTTCGGCGCCGCTGCGAACGCTCACGCCGGGGGGCTCTCGGCTCGCCCCGTTCGTCGACAAACTGCATTCGGGGGAATTTTTGCGTGAGGTAAACGAGCTCCTTGACCGGCGGCATCCAGAAGTCCGGATGCGCCTCAAGCTGGTCGTACAGCCACCCCGTGCCGGCTTTCGGCATACCGACGCCGATAAAATCAGGTCCGCCGCTCATATGCTTTTTGTCTATTTGGGTGCCTGGCTGGGGTCCTTAATCCGTGCGGTGGCAAGGGGTCAATGCACCAGGCTGCGCGCGCGGCTTGCGTTTGAGCCTGTGAGAACAGTAGGTTAGCCATAGTGGCTTCAGGGTTGCGGCGCGCCGAAAGACCATGATTGGAAACAAAGTCAAACTGGTCGTCTGGGACCTCGATGACACGTTCTGGCAAGGGACGCTCACCGAAGGCGGCATTTCCCCGATCGCGCGCAACCGCGACATCGTGCTGGAACTCTCCAAACGCGGCATCATCAACTCAATCTGCTCGAAGAACGATTATGACCAGGTCAAGGCGACGCTCGGCGAAATGGGTATATGGGACTATTTCGTCTTCCCGCACATCCGCTTCGCTCCAAAGGGCCAGGCTATCGCGGAGATGCTGGAAGGCGCGGGGCTGCGGGGGGAGAACGTCCTGTTCATCGACGACAATCCGTCGAATCTGGAAGAGGTAAAGTTCTTCAATCCTGGAATCATGACGGCGCATCCTGCGGACGTCCTTGATGTGCTGCTCGATCACCCTCATTGCGCCGGCAAGCCGGACCCGGAGTTGACGCGCCTGAAGCAATACCAATTCCTGCAGCGGAAGGTGGAGGAGCTAACCACGAGTGAGCTTTCGAATGAGGAATTCCTGCGCGCCAGCAATATCAAGGTGACGATCGATTACGACCTGGAGGAGAATTTCGATCGCATCGTCGAGCTGATTAATCGCACCAACCAGCTGAACTACACCAAGAAACGCCTAGAGAATCCGACAGACGTCGAGCAGTTCCGGGTTCTGCTGAACGAGACTTTTCACTCTTATGCGGGCTGCGTTCGGGTCTCCGACAATTACGGCGATTACGGCCTCGCCGGATTCTTCCTGGTGCGCCAGAGCGCGCGGGCCAAGAAGTTGATCCACTTCGTGTTTTCGTGCCGCACGATGAACATGGGCGTCGAGCAATACGTCTACGACCTGCTGGGCCGCCCGGAGATCGAGATCGCCGGGCCCGTTTCATACGGCCTTTCGTCTTACGCCGCGATCGACTGGATCAACGCCGAGACGCAAGGGCAGAGCGCGGCGAGCGCCGCCGGCAAGCTCGTGCTTCTGGGCGGCTGCGATCTCCTTCAGCTTGCCAGCTACTGCAGCACCGACCGCCTCGAATTCGTCAACCGCTGCGACGATAATATCAAGGTCCGCTACGAGGATCCCTACTTTATCCTTGGCGATCGGGGGACGATTGCAAGATCGGAGGTCCTGCCCAAATTTCCCAGCTGGACCTACGAAGACGCGATCCGGTTCGACGAAGGAATCGCCTCCGCGGGTTTGATCATCCTGTCCATGTGGCCGGCGATGAATGGCGACTATTACCGGTTGAGCGACGGTCTGAATATCCGGATAAACCGCAAATTCGCCGGACGCATACGATCGAGAAATCCCGATTGGTTTCGAGAGAATTTCGAGCGGATGCCGCTGGATGAGGACGATGATCGGCTGCCAATCATCCTGGATGCGTTCGGAGCCATCGCAGAAAGAAGCCCGAAGGAATGCCGCATCTTCGTGGTGGGCGCCTATACGCTAGGCGAGGCGGTTGAACTTAGGTCTCGCCGGGCGAATTTCAATCGCGTCGTGGGGGAGTTCTGCGAGACAAATTCCGAACGATTCCATTTCCTCGATCAGGACGCGATCGTGCCTTCCAGTACGCTGCTCGACAAGAAACATTACGACCGCCGGGGGTATTTTGTGCTCGCGCAGCACATTCTCGAGCTCGTGGAGAAAGAGCCTCAAAGGCATCAATGGGAATTACAATCGCGTGAAGCGCGTGCGCACTCTCAGGGGGTGGCGGATTTCGTGAGCGCTTAAAGAGCGTAATTTGGCTTCGTAGCTCCCCTGTCCCGAGGATAGTATTGCCGCTTCCATGTCCGCTGCTCCCGGGGGGCCGCGCGAACGGGAGGAGCGGCCGCGGGCGGTGCTCCGCCGCGAGCCTGGCGTAACCTGTTTTGCGCCGATGTTCGTTAGTCCCACACAGGTAAGCATGACGAACCTCCATCCGAGGTCTTCTGCTTCCCTGTCGGTCCTCCAGTCATTCCCCGATGCTGCACCGGTGCATCGCCCGGCACTATCGTTAAGAAAGAGTTAATATCCCAAACTTTTCGTTAAGTCAAGAGAAAAGGTGGATTCGTGCGCGGCCGCGCGCGTGCGCGCAATTTCGCACCGGGAAGCCTCCGCTGAATGTCATTCGCTTCGCAGACCTTCACCACTGCAGGTTTGCGGCAGTTCAGACGACGGTACCGAAGAGCTTGCCGATCCCGGCAGTGAGCGCCATTGCCAAGGCACCCCAAAATGTCACGCGGGCAGTGGCGCGCCAAACGTTTGCACCGCCTGCTTTTGCGCCGATCGCGCCCAGAAGAGCCAGAAAACCCAATGATGTAACCGACACAATGGGCACAAGCGCGCGCGTCGGCGACACGATAACCATCAACAAGGGCATGGCAGCGCCGGTCGAAAATGTTGCGGCCGATGCCAGTGCGGCTTGCACGGGACGCGCGGTGGTGATTTCCGAAATCCCAAGCTCATCGCGTGCATGTGCCGCCAAGGCGTCCTTGGCCATCAACTGCTGAGCGACCTGCCGTGCGAGAGACTTGTCGACGCCGCGCTTGATATAGATTTCGGCAAGTTCATCCAGCTCAAGGTCGGGGCGCGCGCTCAACTCCTTGCGTTCGCGGCCAAGGTCCGCCTGCTCGGTATCGGATTGCGAGCTGACGGAGACATACTCGCTGGCGGCCATCGACATGGCGCCGGCGACCAGTCCCGCGACACCCGCGATCAAAACATCGTTCTGAGTCGCAGCCGCGGCTGCAACGCCGACGATCAAGCTGGCTGTCGAGACGATGCCGTCGTTGGCACCCAGCACCGCGGCTCTCAACCACCCGATGCGGTGGACGAGGTGCTTCTCAGAATGCAACCGCAGACGGCTCATCTGCCCGGTTGATCAGAGCCGCCCAAGCAGCACCAGGACGACGACAACGATCAGGATGACGCCGATGATTCCGATACCACCATGGCCGTAGCCATACCCATAGCCGCCGAAGCGGCCGCTGAACCCGCCCAGCAAGAAAATGACCAGGAGGATAATGAGAATGAGTCCGAGCGACATGATCTTTCTCCATTGATGCGCCCGGGCCGCGAGGCTCGGGGCATCAGTTTAACGGCATAAGACGATTAGTAGAACACGCCGTACACTACGCGAATGACTTCACCCGTATCGACGTCGACCAGCAACGCATCGTCGCCCACGCGCACCCGTACATAAATACGTTCGGCCGTCCTCATTTGTTATTTTTCATGCGCTCTATGTGGCGACAGTCGGGTCGTTCGAGGGCGGCAGTCGGTTGGATTTCGCAATCTCGCCCAGCCAGTACGCCGAAGGCTTGGGCCTGCGGGCCTGGGTCTCGCGGTTGACGCCCACCAGCCCGAATTTCGGGCGGTAACCCTCCAGCCATTCGAAATTGTCCATCAGCGACCAATGAATATATCCGCGCACGTCGATGCCGTCCGCCAGACAGCGCAACACGCCTTCAAGCGCCCGCCGCGTGTAGGCCATCCGGCGGGAATCGTCTTCCGTGCCGATGCCGTTCTCGGTGACCAGGATGGGACAGCCGCTGATCCGCGCGGCTTCGCGGATGGTGGCTTCGAGCGCCTCCGGATAGAACTCATAGCCCATTTGCGTGAGCTCTGCGTTCTTCGGCGGCGGCAACATGCCGCCCTGGCCGAGGCGAACGCGCGTGTAGGTCTGCACCCCGACGAAATCGTCGCCGCGAACCGATTCCAAGAACTGACCATCCATCAGCCAGCTCGCGCGATCTCGCAATGCTTCGCCACCGGGCTCGGCCTGCCAGTCCTGCATCGCGAGCGTGATGCCGGTCGGGCAGGTGACACCTGCGGACTTGAGGCTTTCGTAACCTTTGCGGTGCGCGGCGATGAGGTTCGGCGTGGCGCTATGACCGTTGCAGATTAGGTAAGGCGCAAAGCGTTCGCCATCCCAGCCGCGTTCGGCGGCGAATGCCTTGATGCGGTCGGGGCGTTGCCACGGTTTTCCCGCTTCGCACTGCGCCGTGATCAGCATCGGAACGTTGGCTTCGTTGATGGTGCAAGCGAACCCGATCAGATCGCTCAAGCCGCGGCCGGCTCGCTCGCAGTAGCGCGCAAAACGATCGACCGACTTCTTGTCCTCCCAGCCGCCGTCGCGGGTGAACCACAACGGCGCGGTGAAGTGGTGAAAGGTGACGATCGGAACCACCGACGCCGCGCGACAGGACGCGATGACGCGGCGATAGTGCTCAAGGGCAGCGCGCGAGATGAAGCCTTCTTCCGGTTCGATGCGCGCCCACTCGATGGAAAAACGATAAGCGCCGAAGCCGAGACCCTTCAGCAGCGCGATGTCCTGCTCATAACTGTGATAGTGATCGCAGGCGTCGCCGGAGGGTTCGGCGAACAGGCTATGCTCGGCCCATTCCATGGCCCAGAAATCGCTTGCCGTATTGCCGCCTTCGACCTGGTGTGCGGCCGTCGCGGTTCCCCAGACAAATCCTTGCGGAAATTTCGCTGTCATGTTTCCCGTCCGCGGCTCCATGCGCCGAAGCTGAAGCTACATCCGCTCCTTTCAGAAGACGATTCCGGTTTCGGCAGCAGACCGCGCCTATTGGCTCAGGCTAGCGGCGGCCCGCCGCCGTCAGAGCCAGATGCATGCCGCTGTCGATGAGGAGCGTCTCGCCGGTGATCTGGCGCGATTCGGGTCCGGCGAGAAAGACGATGGCCGCGGCTATGTCTTCCGCCGCCGCCACGCTCTTCAGCGGATTGCCCTCGGCGGTCATGGCTGCGAGGCGTTGGCTCGATTCCTCTCCGAAGCGATTGGAAAACCAAGGCGTGGCCACATAGCCGGGGCACACCGCATTGACGCGAATCTCCGGGGCAAGGGCGCGCGCCAGCGACAGCGTCATCGTGTTCAGCGCGCCCTTGGACGCTGCATAGGCAATGGAAGAGCCGATTCCCGCCACGGCGGCAATCGAGGAGACGTTCACCACCGCGCCGTCTCCCTCTTTCGCGAGAGCCTCGCGCGCGGCCCGGATCATCTGAAACGGTCCGATGACATTGGTGGCATAGATCGTCGCGAAATCTTCGGCGCTCAGCGCGTCGAGATCAGTATGTGCCGCAAACTTGGTTGTGCCGGCATTGTTCACCAGAATGTCGATCCGTCCCCACGCCTCCAGCGCCGCAGATGCAAGTGCCCGGCAATCTTCGTCATCAGCCACATTGGCCTGCACGACCCGCACCTCGACGCCCACTTTGCGCACGGCCTCCGCGGTCTCGCGCGCCTCGGTTTCGCTCTTGCTGTAATTCACCACCACATTGGCGCCCCGCCGTGCCAGCGCGAGTGCCGCCGCAGCGCCGATCCCGGTCGCCGAGCCGGTTACAATCGCTGCCTTGCCGCGGAGAGATCCCGGTTCCATGCGCGCCAGCCCCACCCTATGTTGTCGGCCGACATCCTAACGGACGCTCATGAACGCGCAAATATCGCAAACCGCAGACGAGGCGGCTGCAGGCGAGGCCGGGGAACCGGAGGCCATCGCCAACGCAGTGACGCGAGTCATTCTAATTCGTCACGGCAGGCCGGCATTGCCTACGGCACCACGAACCTCGCATCGTGGATTTCGCGATTACATCGACGCCTACGAGGAGGCGGGACTCGATCCGCAGGACGCGCCGCCGGAAGAGCTGCAGGATCTGGTGGCGGAGCTTGCGGCGGTCTTCACCAGCGACGCCAAACGCGCGCACGACAGCGCAAAAGCCTTGGCGCCCAACGCGGAGCTGCTCGTCGATCCATTGTTCCTAGAGGCGCCGCTAGCGAGCCCCCGGATTCCGATGCTGCGGATGAGGGTGCCGAAATGGGCGGTGGTAGCCCGCGTCCTGTGGCACGCGGGCTACCATCCCCAAATAGAGGACTACCGGAAGGCGAAGCACCGCGCGAGCGAAGCCGCCGATATTCTCGCAGCACGCGCAGGCACCGACGGAGCCGCCGCGCTCGTCGCGCACGGCTACTTCAATTTCCTCATCGGCCGCCAATTGCGCCGGCGTGGATTTCGCAAATCCGGCTCCCACCGGGCCAAATTCTGGAACGCCGTCATTTACGAGAAAAGCTGACGTCCGCGCGGGATCGATCCCTTCAGTGGATGTGAGGAGGCGCCTCTTCACTCTTGGCGCCTTCGGTCCTTCCCATGCGCCGGGCCTCTCGCTTCTCTCGCTTCTTTTCAAGGAGCGCCTGACGCACATTTTCCGGCAGGGCATTCCATTTCGCCTGAAGCTCAGCGATTTTTCGGTGCCGCTGGGTCTCGGTCATTGTTTGCCATTGTCGCCGGAGCCAACCTTTTCGCTCTTCCTTTGGCATGGCCTTGAGCCGGGGGTGCTCTTCCTTACGCCACATGATTTTCAGCTCTCGCGGGAGTCCCGCCATCCGATGGCCGTGCTGGGCTCTTTCGATTGAGGCCGGAGCCCGACCAGCGGAGTAATCGGCCCCGGCGGCAGAGGTGGCGACGAGCGCCGCAAACAGGCCAGAAACACACAACGCACGAACGAACATCATAATCTCCTCAGAGGCGCACTGTGGCGCATGATTGGCCTCTCCAGCGCCCGTTAACGAGCTATGAGATTGGGGCATTTTGAAGACCCCTTCATTAACTGTTCGCAAGGCCGGTGCGCGCGGCGGAATCTATGGATTTCTCTATGTCCCTCAGTGCGATTTAGAAGATCGATCTTTCCCTTGTCAGGCGTTTCGATGATCCTGAACGTTGGCCCACATCAGGAATCCAACGGCGTACGCGATTGCAACGACCAGGGCGATCCCGCCGATATCAAGAAGGCGCTCGGGGTGTGTGGTGTCGGTAGGATAGGAGGGGGTGGAAACCGGGATGATGAAGACCTGCTGCTGGTTCGCGGTGCCCGTGCTGGTGGCGAGTGCAGTCTGCGCCGCCGACAACCGAATCTCTGCCACACTCTGGTCGTAGGGCAGCTTGGCTGCCTCGACTGCTTTGACCGCATTGCCCAATTCGTCGCGCGCGAACTTCATGGTCTGCGCCTGCATGACTGCCGATTGTCCGTTGATGAATTTCTGTGCTTGCGCGACGATTTCCTGCGCAATGGCCTGCGCACGGTGGGAATCGTAGTCCAGCACGTCGATGGTCAGCAGGCTGTCGGTGGTGTCGGGCTGAATATCGACCATGTTCTGATAAAATTTGAGGAACGAATCGTCGCTTGACGGCCACCACAAACGCCAGAAGGGGTTCCGCTCTTCCGACGCATAGATCTTCCGAAGGTGAAACTTGCGATCCAGCAATTTCAACATGTCGGGCGAAATGATGTATTGGTATAGCTGCTCGACCTGACTGCCGCCCGCGGCAGAGCCGAGGACTCCACTCAGTACCGAGCTGCTGGTGGCGGACTTGTTCTGTACGCTGATGATGGTCGTGGAATCGTACATCGATTCCGCAAATACGAAGTAGTAGATGGTCGATAGACACACGGCTGCAGCGACGACCGTCCAGAAGGAAATGCGACCGGCGATTTGCCGCCAGGTGTCGCGAAATTGCTCCCAAAGCCGCCGGATAACATCGCTTGAACCCGTAGGACGCGCAATTTCCCGGGAGGCGCTCGGAGCACTTAAGTAAGACTCTGGCATGGCCAAACCTTCCTAAACTGCAGTCTCTGCAGGAACAATGGTGCCGAGGCTACGTTTCTCGGCAGCTAAAAGTCATCGAAGACTCGATCCTCTTCGGCCGGCAGCAGCTCCTCTTCGGCTGCTTCCTCCGCGCGTTTGCTGATGCGCTGAAGGTGCTCGATCGCTTCATCGATATCGTCATAGTAGACTGCGCCGGCGGGGTCCAGAACGAACGCTTTCTCGCAGTAGGATTGCGCGGCCTTTCCGCTGGATGTCGCTATCAGCAGCCCGCTGCGGGCGCCCATACCGGCGATGATTTCGCCGTATTTCTCGCGGTCTTCCTTCTCCCCGACATTGGTGCTGGTGAAAAGGTAAATGTCGAAGGGGAGGCACGCGCCCAGCGCGAACGCAAAGCGTGAGGCGGCTTTTGCCGGGCAGTGATCGACCCGCTCTTCGGCGATTTCCGCGAGTTCAGCCATTTCGAGCACTCTGGAGATGAAGGTGTTCTGGTCGACTTCGTACAAGCGGGCGATGAAACGGGCGTTTGCGACGAAGGTCTGGTGCTTGTGAAAAAAGGATTTGTTGGGGATCGGCCAGGAGATGCTGCTGCCCCGAATCACCCTGCCTGACTCCGGCGCGTCTCGGCCGCAGATGACATCCACCAGGAGATCGAGGCCGGAATTGGGAGGCGCCAGCAGAGCCACGCGATCCCGTTTTTCGATTCGGATGTCGAGATTCTTTAATGAAACCGGCGAAATCGTCCCACGTGTTCTCACCGTGACGTTTCTGAGCTCGAGGGTCACAGATACGGCACTCGCCTCATAAAGCGCTCGATGGACAATCCCAGCAGAAGCAGACCCATTATCCATTCCATGACCAAGGTGGGGCTCGCGATTGGAGACACGTAGCTTTCGAACCACCCATCGCGCATCAATTCGGTCACATGCAACAGGGGGTTCCAGCTGAGATAGGGCCATACAAGGATGGGCACCATCGTGATGCAGAAGAACATCCCGGAGGCCACTCGCAAGCCGAAACTGAGATATGACACGAACTGTTTCACAGGGGGGAATACCCGAAAAGCGCCACTGATGGAAAATGAAAACGCCACACCCAGCATCCAAGCCGCAATGAGCCCCAGCATGACCTTCAAAATGTTCTCAGGCGGCCAAACGTGCTCGTAAAGGGAGACCGGCAGGACCACGATCCAGAAAAGGACAAAGTAGATGCAGAATGACGTTAAGGCGGCGGCGAGCGTCAAATCCACCGGGGTGACTCGCGGGAACGCGAGCAGCGCCGACTGACTCGCGCCAACGCTGAATCCCCTGATACCCGCGAAGGTCAGGTAGAGGGGCAAGACGCCCAGGATGTAGAACATCAGCGGCGTCATGCCGCTCGGTGGAGCTAGGTTACCGAAGAATTGCCGCATCAGGCGGAAGCCGACGATATAGATGACAGGCTCCAACAGCATCCAGGCAAAGCCGTATTTATAGGAGCTCATCTGGCCCTGAAGATTGTGGATGGTCAGAGCCTTAAGCACATTAAACTGCGTCTTGAGATCCTCCAGCATCGCCGCTCTAGACCATCCTCAGGCTGTCTGTGCGAGATCCGCAACGAATAATCTGGTTGCCCAGCGCCAGGAGCTGATGCGCGCAAGCAATTCCTGACAGCTTGCCCGGCGCGCCGCTCCCTTAATCCAGCCGCGCTTTATAGCTCCTATCCCGGATTGCCGAAAGGGAGCTTCCTTGCCGGTTATGAGCCTTCCCGGCTCACAAAAGCAGAGCCCGGCCCTTACGGGGCCGAGCTCCAATCGTACGTCCAGGTCGCCGCGCTTAGTGCGTCGTTTTGGTGTTGTTGTTGCCGTTGTTCGACGCTGCAATTGCAATCACGGCAATCGCGGCTGCGACGCCCAATGCGATGAGCAGTCCATTACCACCGAAGAACCCAACTGCCGCTCCAGCCGGCGGACCCGGCGGCAACGGAGCCGGCTCAGGCGGCGGCGGAGGAGGTGTCTCGGGTGGCGGCGGCGGCGCAGGCTGTTCCATCGGGCCCGCAGCTCCACCACTCGATCCGGAGGCACCGCCGGAGCCTTGCGCGAAAGCAGGCACACCTGCCAGCAGCAGCGCCGCAGCGGCTGACACGGCAATGAAGTTGCGGATCATGATAGTCTCCCTCGGTTTGAAGCCACTTTGTACGACCGGAACAACGCAGACGCAACCCAATATCACGCCAGCTGGCCGGTTTTTTGTGAAACTGTCGAAACTCCCCTTTGGCGCTATCCAGACGTATCCGGCAGGCTCGCTGATAATGCCATCATAAGCGGTTCGTTCCAAGGGAAGGTACCAGACCTCCGAGGCTGAGTCGAGGGCCTCAATCCAGGGTGCGGGCGACCCGAAATCCGGTCAGCGCCGAACGAAGCGGGGCCACAATCCAGAAGCGGGCAGCCGAGCGCATAAAGACCCGGTCCCGGTTGAAGGCGCCCCCGCGCACCACCCGGCGCTGGCAGTCCCCGCTGAGCCAAGCCGAGCCGTCCTTGGGCGCCCGAGAGGAGGCGTAGCTGTCGTTCCAGCAGTCCTGCACCCACTCCCAGACATTGCCCTGCATATCGTAAAGGCCGAAGCCGTTGGGCGGAAAGCTGCCAACGGGCATCGGGACTCTCCCCACGGGGCTGCCGCTCTCCGACGCCGCGGCGGGGTCCAGGAAGTCCGCCTGTCTGGGGGTGATGGTCTCACCGGTGGAGAAGGGGGTGCTGGTCCCCGCCCGGTCGGCATACTCCCACTCGGCTTCGGACAGCAGCCGATAGCGGTGCCCGGTCTTCCCGCTCAGCCAGGTAACATAGGCTTGCGCGTCGTCCCAGCTGACGTTGATGACCGGCCGAGTGCCGCCTCCCCAATGCTCGTCAAAGGGGGTGTAGCCATGGCAGCCACCTTCCAGGACGCAGGCATTCCACTCGTCGAACGTGATGGGATATTTGCCGACGGCGTAATCGTGGGCGACCGTCACCAGGTGCTGCGGGCTTTCGGTCGGATAGTGACCCGGTTCCGTTGCAGGCGAGCCCATCACGAAGCTGCCCGGCGGGATGGCCACCATCTTGGGCGCTTCCGGCGCGTCCCACAGTTCGCGGCGCGAATGGCTCTGCTGCCAGGCCGCGAAATCCGCTTGCCGCTGCGAACGCCACGCATCGAGATTCGGCCGCGAGGCAGTCGTCTGTGCGTCCGGATCGCGTTGACCCGTCACCGATCCCGCCTGTGCGAGCATCGGCGCGCCGCGCCTGGTCCCTCGCATGGACAGCAGATAGGCCCGGGCATCGATATCCGGCGGATATGCGACGCCCTTCCCCGGACCGGGTGTCTGCAGGTCCGCGAGAGTGAAATCCATGCGGGCATCGTAGGTGCGGTCGATCTGGTTCCTGAGATTCTGTTCCGCAGCGTACCACGCCTGCTTATCGGGTCCGTCTCTGCAGGTGGAAAGCTCGGCCGGATCCGTGGCGCCCCACCGCCGCTCGACGCATTGATAAGGATCGAACGACACACGGAACAGCCGCTTGCGCACCTCTTCATAGGGCAGCGTGACGGTGCTGCCGTCGGTGCGCGTGTAGCTGACGGAACACTTCGCCGTTTCGCGATCGTAGGTGTCGAGCAGGTCCGAGACCAAATCGTTTCCCTCGTACACCAGGTGCCGATTGCCGGTTCGGTACATGTCCACGAATCGCTTCGCGTTGTCGCGCAACTCCTTGAACGCGGTCTTCAGGCGCGCATCGCGCGACGGTGTGGAGTACGTCTCCCAATCGCCCGAGGTGCCGTAGATGTTGCGCGGCAGGCGGCCCGGCTCCGGGCGATTCTGAATGCCGGCTGCGATCGCCAGGTTCACCGCCGTGGCGCGATCGTGGAGATCGGTGCACTTCTCTTGGATCATGCTGGTGAGTTCGGACACCGGATGCATTTCGAGCGTCCCACCGGCAAGCCTGTCTCTTATACA
>DIZC01000070.1:0-139 GCA_002429315.1 Alphaproteobacteria bacterium UBA6038 | reverse complement strand
TTTCGAGCGTCCCACCGGCAAGCATGGCGCGGACATAGTCGTAATAGTCCAGCAACTCGCCGTTGAGGGTGAAAGTGCCGCTTGCCCAATCCGCATCGCTTGCGCGGCCGCCGTTTCCGTAGAACTGCTCGTCGGAGTA
>DIZC01000073.1 GCA_002429315.1 Alphaproteobacteria bacterium UBA6038 | reverse complement strand
TCTCCCCCTAAAGGGGGCGAGGGAGTTATTTCATCGTGTCTGGCATTCGCATCCCCGCGCAACAATTGCTGCTTCCAGTTTCCTGGCAATCATCGTCACACTCGCCGTTGCCGATCGGGTGTTTCCGCCGGACCTGTCGCGGTACGAGCAGGTTTCGCCCGAAGTGGTGGCGCGCGACGGTTCGCTGCTGCGGCCTTACCTTTCGAAGGACGGCTACTGGCGCCTCAAGACGACAGTGCGTGACGTCAATCCGCGCCATCTCGCGCTGCTGAAGGCATACGAGGACAAGCGCTTCGACTCCCATCACGGAATCGATCCGCTCGCCCTCGGCCGCGCGGCGATTCAGTACCTGAAAGCCGGGCATGTTGTCTCCGGCGCGTCGACGCTGTCCATGCAGGCGGCGCGGCTGCTCGAGCCGGCGAGACACCGCGGATTCGGCCCCAAGCTGTTGCAGATGGTTCGCGCGATTCAGCTCGAGGAGCGCTACTCGAAGGACGAGATCCTCTCCATCTACCTCACGCTCGCGCCGTTCGGCGGCAACGTGGAAGGCGTGCGCGCCGCTTCTCTGACCTATTTCGGCAAAGAGCCGGACGCGCTCGATCTGTCGGAAAGCGCACTCCTCGTCGCGTTGCCCCAATCGCCTGCGAGACTGAGGCCGGATCGACACGGGCTAGCTGCGATCGCAGGGCGCAACAAGGTGCTCGCGCGTATGGTGGAAGGCGGCATCACCGCGCCTTCCGACGCGGGCCTCTCCCGGCGCGAAGGCGTGCCGAGCCTGCGCCTGCCGATGCCGATGCACGCACCCCATCTGGCCGACAAGCTCCACCGCAGCATGGCTTCCCCGCGTCTCGTCACCACCATCGATCCGGCACTGCAAGCCGCCGTCGAGCGGCTGGCGGCGCAGGAGCACGCGTATATGGAAAACGGCGCGAGCCTCGCCATCGTGGTGGTGGATAACGAATCGCGCGACGTGCTCGCCTATCTGGGCGGCGCGGATTACTGGGGCGCGGCGGGACAAATCGATCTCGCCCAGCGCCCGCGCTCGCCGGGGTCCGCGCTCAAGCCATTCATCTATGGCCTCGCGTTCAACGACCTGATCCTCCACCCCTCCACCATGATGGAAGACGAGGCCGCGACGTTCGGCGACTATGCACCGAAGGACTTCTCCGGCACCTTCCACGGCGCGGTGACCGCGCGGGACGCGCTGCGGATGTCGCTCAACGTGCCGGCGGTCACGGTGCTCGATCGCCTCGGGCCGCTGCGCTTTACCTTGGCGCTTTCCAATGCCGGCGCGCGTCTCGCTTTCCCAGCGCGCGCCGAGGCGCCGACCCTGCCGGTCGCGCTTGGCGGACTTGGGATCAGCCTCGCCGATATCACCATGCTGTATGCGGGCATCGCGAATGGCGGCGTGGCCAAGCCGCTGCGTTATCTGATTTCGCAGCAGCCCGGGGCGCCGCACCGGCTGTTCAGCGCGGTTGCGGCCTATTACCTGCGCGAGATCCTGGCCGGCGTGGCTTTGCCCGAGGGATGGGCGATGGGCCAAGGTCTGTTGCGCGGCCGGGCCATCGCGTTCAAAACCGGAACCTCTTACGGCTTTCGCGACGCATGGAGTGTCGGGTTCTCCAACGACTACACCATCGGCGTGTGGGTCGGCCGCGCCGATGGCGCGCCACGCGCCGACAGCATCGGGCGCGAAGCGGCGGGTCCCATCCTGCTGCATGTGTTCGAACTGTTGCCCGGCGACAAACGCGCCGCACCGGCGCCGCCTACAGGAGCGGTGCTGGCGCAATCGACCGACGCGTTGCCGGAAGCGCTGCGTGTGTTCACGCGGGAGGCCGCCCCGCCGCAGCTTGTACGCACCGTTCTGCCTCCGCCCAACATCAGCTTCCCGCCAAACGGCGCGACGCTTCCCATTTCGGCGAGGGAATCTTCGATCCAGCTGAAGGCCGAAGGCGGGCGCGAACCGCTGACCTGGCTCGTAAACGGGCAGATCGTCGGCAATTTCAGCCGCTTTATGCCGGCACTGTATGCACCGTCCGGCGAAGGTTTCGCGCGGGTCACGGTGATCGATGCGCAAGGCCGCAGCGATTCCTCGAAAGTCCGCTTCAAGAGACTGCGTTGAATCCTCGTCAGGCCTCGGCAGCCGGCGGATCGATCTGAGGCACCACGGTGACAGACTTGACGATGGCGAAAACGTCCATGCCTTCCGTAAGCGAAAGCCGGTCGCAGGAACTGCGCGTGATCCGGGCGACGAAGGCGGACGGGCCGCAAAGCAGACGAACATCCACATGCGAAGACGACGTCATCCGAATGGCCGATATCGTCACTGGCAGTACGTTGTTCGCGCTGATCAGGCGCGGCGCTTCGCGCGCCAGCATGATGTCCTCGGCGCGAACGTGCGTGCGCAACCGCGTGCCCACCGCTTGCGCAAGGCGCGGAACGATGAGCTCGCCGCCGGGAAAAGCGAGAACGGTAAGTCCCTCGGCGTGGCGCGCTATTCTCGTTTCCAGCACGGCGCCGTAAGGCGAGCCGCCGGCGAAATCGGGGAGCCGCAAGTCGGTCAAAACGTCGAACACCGATCCAGCGGCAGCGACCTTGCCATCCTTCAACACGACGATGTCGTTCGCCAAACGCGAAATCTCATCCAGCGAATGGCTGACGTAGATCATCGGCACCCGTCTCTCATCCCTCAGGCGCTCGAGGTAAGGGATGATCTCGTTCCTCCGTTCCGCATCGAGCGCGGCCAACGGCTCGTCGAGCAGGAGGACATCGGGATTTGCGAGCAGCGCTCGGCCCAGCGCGACCCGACCTTTCTCGCCGCCGGAAAGGTTTGCGGGCTTGCGGTCGAGAAGCGCGGTGAGCCGAAGCATCTCGATGACTCGAGCGACTTCCGATTCCGGAACGCGTTTTGGCGCGCGGCGCCAACCAAACCGCAGATTGGCGACCACGCTCATGTGCGGAAACAGCCGCCCATCCTGGAACACGTAGCCGATGCGCCTTTGGCCGGGCGGCAGCCAAATCCCGGCCGCACGGTCGAACACGACGCGGCCATCGATGGAAATACGGCCCTCGTCCGGCCGCAACAGGCCGGCGACGGCATTCAGAATGGTAGTCTTCCCCGCGCCTGACGGGCCGAACAAGGCGGTGACACCGTGGCCCTGGGCGCAAAACGCGATATCCAGCCGAAACTTTGCGTAATCATGCCGGAAAGCGACCTCGACGTTCATCGTCCGCCGATCAGACGGCTGCGGCGGCCGACGAACTCGGCAAGTGTGAGGCCAACAAGCGCGAGAATGATCGACAGCGCTGAAAGACGGGCAGCCTCAATCTCGCCGCCCGGAGCCTGCAACGCGGCATAGATGGCCAGCGGAAGAGTCCGTGTTTCGCCCGGAATGTTCGAAACGAACGTAATGATCGCGCCAAACTCGCCCAAGCTCGCGGCAAACGCCGTGATTGCGCCCGCGACAATACCGGGCAGCGCCAGCGGCAAGGTGAGGTTTACCAGCCGGTCCATCCAACCGGCGCCCAATGTCTCGGCGGCAGCGCGCAAACCTGGATCGATGGACTCCACGGCGGAGCGAATGGCGCGCACCTGAAAGGGAAACGTGATCAGACCCGACGCCAGGGCCGCGCCGGTCCAGCTGAACACGAAGCGAATTCCAAAGTGATCGAGCAACCACGCGCCGACCGGGGCGCGGGTTCCGAAGATCACCAGAAGCAGGTACCCAAGGGCGACCGGCGGCAGGACCAAAGGCAGGTGCAGCACGCCATCCAGGAGCGTTTTGCCGAAGAACGTCCGATTGGCGAGAGCCGTGCCGGCTGCGACCGCGAACGGCAGGGCGCCGGCGACCGCGACGGCCGAAACCTTGAGGCTGAGAAGCAGTGCCTCCGTTTCCGCTTGCGTGAGGCTCAGCGGTGCCGTTTTTTGGCGTTCCCTGGCTGTGGCGCCGGAGTATTGGCGTTGGCGTTGGCGTTGGCCACTGCGGCGGTGCCGCCGGAACGGGCGTACACTGTCCACAGGTGTGCCACCGCTTGCGCCGCCGGATCGCCCTTCACACCGGCGAAGGTCTGGGCGGCCGCGGGTTTTTGGCCCGCGGAGAGTTGCGCGATGCCGAGCGAAATCTGCGCCTCGGCGGCCTTGCTCAGATTGCCCTTTTTAATGCCTGCTTGGATCGCGTTCACGGCGTCGTCGAACTTGCCCATACCCCACAGGTTTTCGCCGTACTGCACGAGCAAGTCCCCCGTTTTCGAGGCGTTTGCCTGTTTCTGCAGATTGGCGAAACCGGCGACGTCCTTCGCCGCTTGCGTCTGCGCGAGGTTGATGAGGCGCATGTCGCGATCGCCCTGCAGCAGCTTCACCGCGAAGCCTTTCTGCGCGACGGTCACCGCTTCGGTCGGAAAGTGCAGCTCGATCGCAAGCTGCGTCATCAGTTCGTAATCCTCGGCGTTGCGCATATTCCCGGTCAGATAGCGGATGCGATAGATGTCGAGGTTCTCGTGGTCGGTGAGGCCGCGCGTCGCATCCGCGGCGGCCAGCATGTAGGTCCAGTATTTGCTCTGGCCCTGAAGGATCAGCCGCTCGGCAACCTGACCCTCGGTCTGCGTGTCGCCCTGCTTGCCGGCGGCACTCATGAGCAGTGACAGAACCTGATCGCTGTTCCCCAATCCTTTGAGCAGGCGGATTGCGCTGCCGTAATCGCCCATCAGGTAGTAGGCTTGCGCGACGATCACCTGACTCTGGAAATCGAAGCCGCCGCCTTTTCGCATGCAGGAGGCATCCGCGCCGACGACGTCGCGGTAACGTCCGGCATTGTAGTCGGTGGCGAATTTCGCCTTGCACCCGACGGCGCTGCCGCCGGCGCCCGTCTTCGCCGCGATGTAGTTCCTCGTCTGCGCGATCGCCGCCTGCTCGCCGCCGGTAAGGCCTCCGACAGATTCCGCCTCATGCACTTTTGCCGTGGCGGCAGCCCCCTTGCCGGCATTGGCGAGAGCGACAGCCTGCTGCAACGGCTTGCCGACAGCCGGCCGCACGGTGGCCGCCTGGGCGGATGAGATGGGAGCAGGCGTCACACCTGCGAGCGCGCCAGCCGCGAGCAGAGCAACGATCCCAAGAGTTTGCAGAAGTCTCGAATTCATCAATGTCCTCGCTGCACGAATGCGGATCGGAGCTCATGCCGTTGCATGCGGCGCCTCAACCGCGGCAGCCCCTCGCGTTGGTTTAGATGTAGGTATTCGTATTCACGATTCCGATTTTGACGGCGCCGCGGCGCTGCGCATTCGCCATCACTTTCGCCACCGTGTCGTACTTGGCCAGACGGTTGGCGGTGATGTGGATCTCGTCCTGATCTTCCACCGCCTTCTGGCCCTGCTGATAGAAGTAGTAGTCCAAAGTCTTCCAGTTGACCGCTTGGTTGTTCCAATAAATCGTGCCGTCGAAATCCACCATGATGTTGTCGACGATTGGCTGAACCAGCGGCGGCGGCGGGTGCCCCACGGGCATATCGAGCTTCACGGCATGCGTCTGGATCGGCAGGGTTATGATGAGCATCACGAGCAGAACGAGCATGACGTCGATCAGTGGCGTCGTGTTCATCTCCACCATCACTTCGTCTGAACCGCTCGCGTTGCCGACATTCATTGCCATGGCAGTCGTCCTTGCTCTTGCGCCTGTTACGGCCCTTGGTTTCGCGGCTCGGTGAGGAAGCCGATCTTCGGCACGCTTGCCCGTTGCGCGTCATACACGACGCGCCCGACGGCTTCGAAGCGCACGTCCTGGTCGGCCCGGATGTGAACCTCCGGAAGCGGGCGGCCCGCACTATGGGCGCTGAGCATTGCCTGCTCCAGCCGCTGGATCAGCTCCTGATTGCTGTCCACCAGCTGATTGTTCCAGTAGACGTTTTCGCTCTTGTCCACTGCGAGCACGATGTTTTCCGGCTTTGTGGTGGTCGGGATGTTCTTGGCGTTGGGCAGCGTGACCGGAACCACCTTCACGATGACCGGGATGGTGATCAGAAAGATGATGAGCAGCACGAGCATCACGTCGACCAGCGGCGTGGTGTTGATCGTGGTGTTCAGTTCCGGCTCGTCGCCTTCCGGAGACGCGACATTCATAGCCATAGTGCGTACCTCGCCAAACCTGCGCCTATCTGCCCTTGGTCACAAGATAGGTCTGCAGATCGCTCGCAAAGCTCCTGAGCTTCTCGTTGATGATCTTGTTGCGGCGGACGAGGTAGTTGTAGAGCAGCACTGCCGGCACCGCGACGGCAAGACCGATGGCGGTCATGATCAGCGCCTCGCCCACCGGTCCCGCAACCTTGTCGATCGAGGCTTGGCCGGCGACGCCGATTGCGATGAGGGCGTTCAAAATGCCCCACACCGTGCCGAACAGCCCGACAAACGGAGCGGTGGAGCCGACGGAAGCGAGAAAGGCGACGCCGCCCTGCAGCCGCGCATTGATTTCTTCGAGCTGGCGGTTGAGCGACATGGCGATCCAGTCATTCTGGTTGACCATCCCCGATCCGCCTGAAGAAGCGCGCACTCCGCTTTCGGCGACCGTGCGGAAGACGCTGTTCTTCGCCAGTTGGTCGATACCTTCGTTGAGGTTGTTTGAGCTCCAGAAGCGCCGTTCCACCTGCCTGGACTGACCGATGACGCGCTGCTGTTCCCAAAACTTCATGAAGAAGATGTACCAGGTGCCGATCGACATCAGCGCCAGAAGGATCATGACGCCGCGTGCCACCCAGTCGACCTTGCCGTTCTGTCCCTCCCACAATTGCCGAAGGCCATATGGATTCTCCTTCGGCGTTGTTGCGCCGGTCCCGCCGGCGGCAGGCGGCGGAGCGGAGGGAGCAGGAGCGGCGGCGGCCGGCGCCGGAGCATTCGGTGTCGCGGTACCGGGAGCGGGCGTGCCCGCCGCGCCTTGATCGGGCGTGGCGGTGGGGCCGGCCATGCCGGTGTTGCCGGCCGCCGGTGCCGCGGTATTGCCGCCCGGCGTAGCCGTCGGCGCGGCGGTTTGACCGGCCGGCTGCTGCTGCGCTTGCGCGAAGCTGGGGCCGGCGCCAGCGCCGGACAGGAGGAGGATCGCCGCGGCGATCGCCAGGTTTTTCGAGATCATGTCTTCAATGCTCCATCGATGGATTTTCAAAACAGCCGCTGAGTTCAGCCGCCTGTCAGTCTGTACTTCACGGACGCCTTCCACTCGGCCGCAACTGGCTGACCGCTCTGGGTGGACGGTTTGTAACGCCAACTAGATGCGCAACTCACGGCGCCTTGATCGAGCTCATCGTGCCCGCTGGACTGAAGAACGTGTACGTTTGAGACGCTGCCGTCCGGCTCAACTGTCATTCCGACCATGACGGTTCCTTCATGCCCGAGCCGCATCGCC
>DIZC01000008.1:4691-13681 GCA_002429315.1 Alphaproteobacteria bacterium UBA6038 | reverse complement strand
CTGATGATCGTGCTTAGGGGGTGGAGGATCGGGCCGGGCGATGCCGTGTTCGTGCCCGCCTTCACCTTCGCCGCGTCGGCGGAAGTCGTGGCCCTGGTGGGTGCCGTGCCGGTATTCGTCGATGTGCTGGAAGACACCTACAATCTCGATCCGAAGAGTCTCGAAGCCGCCGTCGCCCTGGTCAAACGCGAGGGCAAGCTTCGGCCCTGCGCTGTCATGACCGTCGATTTGTTCGGGCAGGCGGCGGATTACCGTGCCATCGAGCCGATTGTTGCGCGCGAGAACTTGAAGCTGCTGGTCGACACGGCCCAGGCCTTCGGGGCAACGCTCGACGGCCGACAGACGGCGGCCATCGGCGATGCGGCGTCGACCAGCTTCTTTCCGGCAAAACCGCTTGGCTGCTATGGCGATGGCGGCGCGACCTTCACCAACGACGATGTGCTGGCTGATTTGCTGCGCTCCATCCGCGTGCACGGCCAGGGGGCGGACAAATACGAAAACGTGCGCATCGGCGTGAACTCGCGGCTCGATACGATTCAAGCCGCAATCCTGATCGAGAAGCTGAAAATTTTTCCGCAAGAGCTCGAGATGCGAGAGCGCATTGCGCGCCGCTACGCCGAGGCGTTCCGCGGCTCCAACCGTGTGCGCCCGCCGCATGTCATCGAAGGCGCGCAATGTACCTGGGCGCAGTACACCATCCAGGTACCGGACCGCGACAAGCTTGCGGCTGACCTGAAAGCGAAAGGTATTCCGACCGCGATCTACTACCCGACGCCGCTTTCGCACCAGAAGGGCTACGCGCACTTCCCCAGTACGGGCACGCCGGTGAGCGACCGCCTTTCGAGGCATGTGATCAGCCTGCCGATGCACCCGTATCTGGACGAAGGCACACAGGACCGGATCATCGCCGCCGTGCTTGAGAGCGCCGGCGATACCTGACATCTCTCTTCGTCATGGCCCGGCTTGTCCGGGTCATCCAATTGGATCGCCCGCACCAGGCGGGCGATGACGCGCGAAGAGAATGGACGTTTCGCTGTTCGATTTCGAGTTGCCGGAAGAGTGCATCGCGCTCCGGCCCGCACACCCGCGCGACTCCGCGCGCATGCTGGTGGTCCACCCGGACGGGCGCTTGCAACATGTGCGCGTGCGCGATCTGCCGGAATTCCTGCGCCGCGCCGATACCCTGGTGGTGAACGACACCAAGGTGATTCCCGCGCGGCTGCATGGCCGGCGGCTTCCGCGCGCCGGTTCCGAAGGCGACGGTGCAAAGATCGAGCTGATGCTGCACAAGCGGATTGCGCCGGATCGCTTCCGTGCCTTCGCGCGGCCCGCAAAAAAGCTTGCGGCTGGCGACCGGTTGCATATGGGCGAAGCGCTTCCGGCAACGGTGATTGCGCGCGGGCAAGCCGGCGAGGTGGAGGTGCAATTCGACCGCGCGGGCGCGGAGCTCGACGCAGCGATCGCGCGCGAAGGCGAGATGCCGCTGCCGCCGTACATCGCCGGCAAGCGCAAGGCGGACGCGCAGGACACCACCGATTATCAGACCATCTTCGCAGATCGGCAGGGCTCCGTTGCCGCGCCCACCGCTGGACTCCATTTCACCCCGGAACTGCTTGAGCGGCTGTCTCAGGAAGGAATCGCACGCGAAACCGTGACGCTGCACGTCGGCGCCGGTACCTTTCTGCCGGTCACGGCAGCCGACACGAACCAGCATCGCCTGCACGCGGAATGGGCAACTGTTTCGGATCGGACCGCCGCGCGTCTGAATGCAGCGCGTGAGAAAGGCGGGCGCATCGCGGCGGTCGGCACCACCAGTTTGCGCGCGCTGGAAACCGCCGCGGGCGACGGCGGCACAATCGCGCCGTTCGCCGGCGAAACCGCACTCTTCATCACGCCCGGCCACCGCTTCAGATCGGCGGAGATCCTGCTCACCAATTTCCACCTGCCGCGCTCGACGCTGTTCATGCTGGTGTGCGCCTTCTCCGGGCTCCAGACGATGAAGCGCGCCTACGCCGAAGCCATCCGCGAGCGCTACCGCTTCTACTCCTACGGCGATGCCTGCCTTTTGTTCCGTGCTATAACCCCGGCATGACCATTCTCGACACGAACGCCATGGAAGTGCGCGAGCGGCTGCCCGGCTGGCGCGGCCGCATTTTCCACTCCGCCAAGATGACCTTTGCGCATTGGGAGTTCTCGGCAGGGGCAACCATTCATCGCCATCAACACGAACAGGAAGAAGTCTGGCACATCCTCGAAGGCGAGTTCGAAATCACCTTTGCCGGGGAGACGAACCTTGCCGGGCCCGGGATCGTTGCGACTATTCCGCCGCACGCCGCACACCAGGTGAAGGCGCTCACCGGCGGCAAGGCCATCGTCGCAGACTTCCCGTTGCGCGAAGGATTCTGATTGTTCGGTTTCGAGCTTCATGCAAGCGATGGCGCCGCGCGGACCGGCGTGCTCCGCACCCCCCGCGGCGACATCCGCACGCCTGCCTTCATGCCGGTGGGCACGGCAGGCGCGGTGAAGGCCATGCTGCCGGACAGCGTGCGCGCGACCGGCGCCGAGATTGTCCTCGGCAACACCTATCATCTGATGTTGCGACCGGGCGCGGAGCGCATCGCGCGGCTTGGCGGACTGCACACATTCATGGCATGGGACGGCCCGATCCTCACCGACTCCGGTGGCTTTCAGGTGATGTCGCTGGCAAAGCTGCGCAAGGTCACCGAGGAGGGCGTCGCCTTTCAGTCGCACATCGATGGCGCCAACGAGTTCCTCTCGCCGGAACGCGCCATGGACATCCAGCGCCTGCTCGGTTCCGACATCCAGATGGTGCTGGATGAATGTCCTGCGTTTCCGGCAACAGAAACACAAATCGAATCCTCTCTGGCATTGTCCATGCGCTGGGCGAAGCGCTCGAAAGCCGCATTCGGTGGGCAGCCCGACCGCGCCTGCTTCGGCATCGTGCAGGGCGGTGTGTTTCCCCATTTGCGCCGGCGTTCGGCGGAAGAACTGATAGAAATCGGTTTCGACGGTTATGCGGTCGGCGGCCTCGCGGTCGGCGAAGGGCAGTCCACCATGTTCGAGGTGCTCGATGCCACGGTGCCCCTGCTGCCGCGCGATCGTCCGCGCTATCTGATGGGCGTCGGCAAGCCGGATGACATCGTGGGCGCGGTGCTGCGCGGCATCGACATGTTCGATTGCGTGCTGCCGACGCGCTCCGGACGCAACGGCCAGGCCTTCACCCGCACTGGCACGTTGAATCTGCGCAACGCGCGCCACGCCGAAGATCCCGCGCCGCTCGATGGCGAATGCCGCTGCCCGGCGTGCCGCAAGTTCAGCCGCGCCTATCTGCATCACGTGGTGAAGGCGAACGAGATCATCGCGTCGATGCTACTTACCTGGCACAATCTGACCTACTATCAGGATCTGATGGCGGAGCTCCGTGCAGCGATTTCATCCGGCGGCATGGCGGAATTCGCGGCCGGGTTCGCGCGGCAGCGGCAGGAGAACGATGTGCCGCCGGATCCGGACGTTTCGCATTGACCGGCCTGACCCTCGCCCCTATGGTCCGCGACCCCAAGGCGAGCCCGTAGCTCAGGGGTAGAGCATCTGACTTTTAATCAGAGGGTCGATGGTTCGATCCCATCCGGGCTCACCAATAAATCCAAGGACTTAGCCAACAAGTTCCCAGACGCGAGCGGCTGCAAACCCGCTCGGGCTAACGTTTGGCGCTCGCGGCGTGACGGTAATCGTCACCCATGCCAGTCGTCTAACTCCACCGCATCCGGTCGGCAGCTTGCTCAAGCGTTTCAAGGAATACTGGGACCATGTCGGGAGAACCCCGTGCGAAGCCCGCATTCAACAGTGCTGATTTGTAGGTGGCGTCGTCATTCATCTCTTGCGCTAGAACCCTATAGTTATCCCAATCCCAAACGAACCGCCCGGTGGGCGCATAGGCAAATTGCTGGCCGCGGTCCGCCTCCATTTTGGCTTTCTGCAAAGTGGCTAGATCGTAGCGCTGCCCGAACACTGCGAGGGAGCCAAGCACCTCAAAGCGTTCGAACAGCAACACCATGTCGCTGGTAGACCCGAGGAAGCTCTTTCCCCATTCGGTGAATACATCCAGGAGATGGTCACTCAACGGAGTAGGACGACGCTCAAGTCCCTCCAGATGTTGCCAAGTGTCTCTCTCCGCCCCGTCCCAACATCCCGGCGTCAGGCAGTCCGCAATCGTGACCGGTTGCCGTTCTTGGCGTGTGATTTGAGCATCAAAGAATTGGCGCAGTATGTTCCAGCGCTGTGCCCGAATTAGCCCCAGTGAATAGGCTGCAGTGACAAGCACGGCAGCGTAACCCCGAAGATGCAGATAGGCGACCAAACCATTCCAATCGCGTTTGGCGTCGGCATACATCGCGCGTACCAGATCGCAGACGGCGCGATATTCAGTGTCATTGCCCCACCGCCCCATTACGCCGCTGATTTTTGCGAGCGCCTCGACAGCGGCTTCGACCCGGCGAACCCTGTTGCGGTACGCCGTTTCCTCCCAACGTCCCTGACCCACCTCTTTTTGTGTGACAAATGCAGCAACTTTATCCGCTTCTGCGGCGACCAGTTCGTCCAGGTCAATGCGATGTTCCGGCTTTGCCAGAAAGCGCTTTGCGCTGGCAACTGTTAGTTCAACGCTTCGAGGGCTTACGCGCCGCGCCTGCTCCAATGTCTGCACTCGGTCGCGTAGATCGCAGAAGAAGCGGTTGGCGTCAGTGATGGTGACAACCTTTGCGCCACGGTGGGCAGCAAGCTCGCCTGCGCTGTTGTGCAGCGCGCTGCGAGCGGCCCAATAAACCGGATACCGTTCGGTTTGGTGCGCGTAACATTGCGCGCCGCAGAGCTTCGTCCCACTCGCCAGACCAGCCACAGATAATCAACCCGTGTTCATCGAAAATGCGGTCCAGGAGCGCGTTTATCTGCTTGGGGTAGGCGCTGAGCTCTTTGTCCGTGTTCAAAATCCGGGCGTCTTTGTAGTCACCGTGGAGCTTCAACACGTAGCAGCGCGAATGTGTGATCGGCTCGGCCCCAACAAGTGCGTCCACGGAAGAAACGACGGTTGGCTCAACACCGCGCTCCCTCAGCGCTGTTTCCATGAGCCGGTCGAAATTGGTCGTGACAATTACGCGGACGTGGCCCGAGGCGACCAGGTCGGCAATTGCGTAGTGCGCCTGCGTGGGCGACTTGCGCCCTGCTTCGCGATCTTCGGCTGTTGGTTCGATGTACGAGTGAAGGATAGCGCGCCGCTCGGTTGGTAGCGCCGCGAGAGCTTCAAGCAGCCGCGAATAATCCGGGTCATTGCCAGTCTGTTCCGCGTACCATTTGGCCCAGTCAGGCTGATCGGCAACGCCTTGCACCGCGCCAACACGCCGAATTAGGTCCAGTGTGATTTCCCAGCCTGTCGGTATCTCTGCCGCGCGCGACAGACCGGAGCCGATCAGCAGCGCAAAGACCCCTTTGTTCTCGGAAACCGAAAACGCGAGTTGCGTGAGTACATCTATATCAGCGAGACCCATGCGAACAGTTAGAGAACGCTAGGGGCGCGTTGTCTAGTGGTCGCGCTGCAAATTCACAGGTTTAAGTAGCCGTGGGTCTGTGGTGCATTCACGGCCGCTTTCCCATAGCTGGTTTGTCCTTCGCGCGGCGACTGTCGCCCCTATGGTCCGCGGCCCCAAGGCGAGCCCGTAGCTCAGGGGTAGAGCATCTGACTTTTAATCAGAGGGTCGATGGTTCGATCCCATCCGGGCCCACCACTTTTTCGATTGATTAAGTCACTGCCGTTGCGGCGTTTTGCTCGCCACTATCGAGTCATCGCGATGCTGCGGGCTGTGCGCGGGTGTTTCGATCGGCTTGCCCAGCGTATACTGCGATTCGCCTGGTCGGGGGACATAAAGCGAGAGGAGACCATGGCCAGAACACCACTGATGCACATGCTCAAGCGGGCGACCCGCTTGGCAGCAATTGAGGCGCATGCCTCGGAAGGCGCAATCGGCGCTCTTCCCTCCCGCCGGAGCGTGCTGATCGGTACGGCGGCGAGCGTAAGCAGCATGCTGCTGCCGCTTTCGCTGCGTGCTGCGGAGGCCAGGATCGCAATCGTCGGAGCCGGGCTCGCCGGATTGACCGCGGCCCGGGAACTGAAAAAGACGTTCGGTCTCCACGCCGATGTGTATGAGGGCAATACCCGCGTCGGCGGGCGCTGCTTCACCGCGCGCGGTATCTTCGCCGACAACCAGATTGCCGAGCATGGCGGCGAACTCATCGACACCGACCACCACGCGATCCGTCACCTTGCGCGGGAACTTGGATTGAAGCTCACGAACGTTCTTGGCGCGGTCCCGCCGGGCACCAACGCGCTCTACATGTTCAACGGCCAGCCCTACAATCTTGCCGACGCAACCCGCGACTGGCAGCCGATTTACGATCTGGTGCAGAAGCAAAGCAACGCGATCGGCGATTTCAATTACAGGCATTCGACGAGGGCGGCGAGGCACTTCGATTCGATGACGATCAGCGACTGGGTGCACAGGGTCGTCCCAGGCGGCCGCCGCAGCCAACTGGGCCAGCTGATCGAGAATGCCTTTACCGAAGAAAATGCGCTCGACGCGGACAAGCAGAGCGCGCTCTGCGCAATCCCGACGCTTGCGGAAGATCCGAGAGACAACTTCAATTTGTATTACACGGACAGCGACCAGCACTATCACATAGAGGGCGGCAACGATCAGATCGCGACCATCATCGCCAACGATCTCGGCGCGCGGCTGATCTCTGCGACGGCTTTGATGGCGATCCGGCAATTGTCCGACGGACGCTTCCGTCTGTCGTTCGCGCAGTCGTCCAGGCGATTCGATCGGGATTACGACCGCGTCATTCTGACAATTCCGTTCTCGGTGATGCGGGTGGCCGTCGATTTCAGCAGAGCAGGTTTTCGTCCGCTCAAGGTCCAGTCGATCGACACCCTGCCCATGGGCATATCGTGCAAGACCCAGCTGCAGTTCACCCGGCGCAAATGGTACGAGGTCGGCTGCAACAGCGAGATCCGGATGCCCGCGATCGGTTTCGACACGACGTGGGACGTGACCCGGGGCCAGCCGGGCGAGGCCGGCATCTTCAATTTCTTCGCCGGTGACACCCAGGCCGTCCAGGCGGGCGAGATGGAGGATAACTCGCTTGCACTGCTGCTGATGAAACAGGCGGAGCCACTAATCCCGGGACTCCGGCGCCTTTGGAACGGGCTGATGATCAAGAATGCCTGGCAGTTCAATCCCTGGTCATACGGCAGCTACAGCACTTATCCGCCTGGCTATCAGACGACCATCCTCGGCATCGAGCGCGAGCCTGAGGGCAACTGCTTCTTTGCGGGGGAACACACGGTCAATCAGAACGGCTTTCTCAATTCCGCTGTGAAGAGCGGCTTGCGCGCCGCGCGGGAGGTCGCCGCGTCACTTGGCCAAGTGACCTTTGCGCCCACCGCGTCTGCGCCAGCCGCTCGTACAGGAAACGACGCCGGTCCGTCCGCCGCGCTGCCTTAACGAGAGAGTCGCGGCTGCCCACCCGGAGAACGGCCGCGCGACGCTCGCGTCCACAAATATCTTCAATTCGAGGCGGGACCCTGCTGGGCTCGCGGCCCGTTTCGCGCCGCCCCGATAACCTGCGGCGACCCGCTTGAAGCGCTGGCCGCTCCAGAGTAAAACCCGGACGCCATTGGGTTTTCCGGCACAGGCCATTCAGAAAGAGCTGGGGTGATGTTGGTGAGGAAGCTTTGCGCCGCCGCAATGCGCGTGGCCGCGGTTCTGGTGCTGGCATTCTGCGCCATGGGGCCCTCCGGCACGTATGCGCAAACCAGCCCGGACGTCCAAAGCATCCTGAATGCCATCGGGGGACAGAGTTCTACCGGCCAGACGATAACACCACCGGCGGCCCAGGTCCCTTCTGCGCCGACAATGCCCTCGCAGACGAGCATCGCACCCACCATGGCGCCGGCCGCTGCTCCAATTCCGCAGCCTGCGTCGCACCTCGAGCAGCTGTTTTCGCAGCGCGCCGGACGTCCCCTCACGCAGTTCGGTTACGACACCTTTGGCGTCGGCAGCAGCGTGCCCGTCACCCAGGTCGGTGCGTTGCAGGACAGCTACATTCTCGGCGCCGGCGACCAGATCAACGTCGTGTTCCGAGGCCATGAAAACGTCGCCTATACCGTCACGGTCGATCGCGATGGCCGCATCATCCTGCCGGAATTGACGCCGATCTCGGCGGCCGGCCGGACTTTCGGCGAAGTGCGAGCGGATATTGCCCGCCGGGCCGCAAAACAGATGATCGGAACGCAGGCGTTCGTTTCGATCGGCACCGTGCGCCAGATTGCCGTTCTGGTAACGGGCGAAGTGGCTGCGCCCGGCCTGCGCACCCTGACGGGATTGAACACGCCGCTCGACGCGCTGCTGCTGTCCGGCGGCATCAAGAAGACGGGCAGCCTGCGCAACGTCGTCCTTGTCCGCGGCGCGCGGCGAATCCGGCTCGATCTTTACTCGATCATCGCCACCGGCGGGTATTCCGCCATCGGCGCGTTGACGGAAGGCGACCGCATCATCGTGCCGACCATCGGCCAGACAGTCGCCGTGGCAGGATTGATCAAGCGGCCCGGTATCTACGAACTGGCGCCGGGCGCCTCCGCCATCACCGAAGAATCGCTGGTGGCGCTGGCCGGTGGAACCGAATTGGCAGGCGCCAAGCGGCTGGCGAAGCTGGAACTCCTGAGCGATGGTCGCACCAAAATGGTGTCTGTCGGTAAGAGCGGAATCATCCGATCTGGGGAAGTGTTATTTGTCGACTTCGAGCGCTCCGCATCGAACGGGATCGTGACCCTTTCCGGGGAGGTCTCGGTGCCCGGTACGCGCGACCTGGGCAGCACGCCGTCGATGTCGCATCTGATCCGCGACGCCGACGATCTCACG
>DIZC01000008.1:0-4529 GCA_002429315.1 Alphaproteobacteria bacterium UBA6038 | reverse complement strand
CGATCAGGTTTATGTTTTCAATCAGTCGCAGGTCGCCGCCCTGGCGGCAGCCGCGGATGCCGCGCTGGTGGGAACGTCCTCGGCGTCCCAGAATCCGCTGTCCATCCTGCGCTCCGGCTCATCGTCCACCTCGACAACATCGTCCGGTTCGTCGACTCCAGCCGCGGCGCCCGGACAGACGGGGACAACCACTTCCCAGATGCCCGCGCCGCCATCCGGGACGGCCCCGACGACGGCGCCCACAGGGGGCACGATGCCTGCGACTGCCGGTTCGGCGCCGCTCGCCACGGCGGCGGCTTTGCAGGCCGGAAACGCTCCGCCGCAATCGGTGGCGACATTGCCGACGGCACCACCGAGCGGCGCCAGCTCCGTGACCGGCATCGCGCAGGCGCAAGCCACGCAAACCGCAACAGGCGGTGCGGCGGCAACGGTGGCCACCAACAACGCCGCGCAAAACCAGATCTCGCTCGACCAGATCGCCGCAAGCCTCGGTATCCCGACAGTCGAGCTGGTCAATTCCGCGCGTGACTACCTGGTGTCAATCAACGGAGAAGTCCGCAATCCCGGTTCGTATCTCGCAGTGGGCGACACCAGCCTTGCCTCGCTGATCGCAGCCGCCGGCGGCCTCCAGCGGGAGGCCGATCTTTCCGCGGTGGAGATCACCTCGACGATTATCGATACTTCCACCGGAGTGTCGCGCACGGTGCGCAACTCATTGCGTGTGAGCGGCGATGATTTCGCCAGCATCTCGCTGAAGCCGTTCGACAGCGTGCGTCTGCGCCCTGTGTTTTCGGACCGCAATGGCGAGACCGTCACCATTCTTGGTCAGGTGCGCTATCCCGGCACATTCGACATCACCCGCGGCGAGAGATTGTCGTCGGTGCTGGCGCGTGCCGGCGGCCTGACAGACGAGGCTTATCCCTTCGGTACGGTGTTCACGCGGCAGAGTGCCGCCATTCAGGAATCGAGCGGCAATCAGCGCACCGCCACCTTACTGGAGGACAACATCGCCACGGCGGCGACGCTGCCGAGCACGCTTATCAATCCGTCGGGATTGTCTTACGTCGAGCAGATCGCGCAGGCGCTACGGACTGCGCCGGCGCTGGGGCGAATATCGGTCACGGCCGACCCGGTGGTGCTGGCCACGAAGCCCGAGCTCGACGTTCTGCTGGAAGCGGGGGACACGATCTACGTTCCCAAGCGGCCATCCACCGTCACGGTTACGGGCGAAGTGCTGAACAACGGCGCTTTCGCCTACAAACCGGGACTGACCGTCCAGGACTACATCCGGCTTGCGGGTGGCGAGAACGGTTCGGCAGACGACAGTCTGGTGTTCGTCGTGCTGCCGGACGGCAGCGCGAGGCCGGAAGGCGACAGCTGGTGGAGCTTCGGCGGCGGACGGGAAATCCCGCCGGGTTCCATGGTCGTGGTGCCGCGCGATCCGCAGCCGTTCAACCTGATGCTGTTCGCGATCAATATCACCGACGTGGTCAGCAAGCTCGCCATTACCGCCGCGTCGCTTGCGGTGGTAGGCGGGAATTAATCTGGGCGGAAGTTACCGGTCGGGCATGGCCGCCGCCCCTGCGGCCAGCCGGATCTGCTCCAGCATGGCGTCGGCGAGGCGCTCGCGATCAAAATCGCGCGCCAACGCCAGACCGCCTTGGCGCAGCTTTTCCCGCAACTCGGAGTCGTTGCGCAACCGCATGATCGCAGACGCCAGCGCCTCTGGATCCTCCGGTGGAACCACGAGGCCGGCACCGTACCGCTGGACCAGATCGGCCGAGGCGCCCTCTGCGCTGACGATCATCGGTTTCCCCAGCGCCGCTGCTTCAAAGATCTTTCCGGGGATGGTGATCTCGATCTGATCGGTTCGCTTCAGCGGAATGAGCACGGCATCGCAAAGACGCAGGTGCTCGGCCGCAAGAGCGAGCGGCACCAGACCCACAAAGGTGATGTTGTCGAGCTGAAGCGCGTGTGCCAGCGCCATGACCGGTTGCCGTCGCGCGCCTTCGCCGACCAACAGGAAGTGGATCTCGGCCCGGCTGAGGCCTTGGGCTGCCCGCACCACCACTTCCAATCCTTGCGCCATGCCATGCGTGCCGACGTAACCGACAACAAATTTCCCGCGGACGTTCAGCGCATCGCGCAGGGATTCGGGGCTGGCTGCCGCCGCAATGCGGCGAAGATCGACACCATTGGGAACGACGGCGACTTTCTCAGCGGGGACACCGCGGGCCACGAGGCGGTCGCGAATCCCGTCACTCACCGCCACGATGCGGGTGGCATGGCGATAGAATTGCTGCTCCAGCCGGTGCAGCGCGCGGATAAAGAAATTCTCCCGCATCATGCCTACGGCGACAATGGAATCGGGCCAGAGATCGCGCACTTCGAAGACCCACGGCCGGCGTTTGAGCGCCGCAAGCCAGCGTCCGGAGAGCCCGGTCAGCAGTTGCGGCGATGTGGCGACGATCACGTCCGCGTCTTGGAACATTCCGGCAACAAAGCTTGAGCCGGCAAAGCTCAGGAAATCGAGCGAGCGCCACAAGATGCCACGGTTTGCGGCGAGCCATGTCCAGACCCGAACGACCGTAATCCCCTCGATGATCTCTCTCTGATACGGCCGATTGCGATAGGGAGGCAGGGGCCGGCCGGTCGGAAAATTCGGAATTGACGTGAGGACCGTGACGTCCTCCCCTGCCGCAACCCACCGCTTTGCGTGTTCATAGGCCCGCAGCGCCGGACTGTTTATTTCCGGGACAAAATTGTCGGTCAGCAGCAGAATGCGCATCTCTGAACAATGGTTGGCGCGCGCGTTCGATTGCGGGCGAAATGACGGAGCCAGTCGCATCAAATGAGAGTAGACGACGGGGTTTCCTGCCTGTTCCATCCCCGATTGGCAATACTGTGAGGGCTTCATGCCGGGCGCAGCGAATCTGCTGTTGTGCGCTGCGTCGTGGCTTGTTAGGGTGCCGGCGCGAGTAATGGGGGTTCAGAATCTTGGACCAAAGTTCCGAGCAGGAAGCTCTTGCCGGCCGTGTGCTATCGCCGGTTCTGAGCAGGCCCAGAGTAGCGGCCATTGGCTGCGGGCAGTGGGGAAAAAACATCGTCAGGAATCTTTCCCAGCTGGGCGCCTTGTCGGCGGTCAGCGATTTGGCCCATGGCGTCGCCTCGGAGTTCTCTTCCCGTTACGACGTTCCGGCCCGCCGCTTCGAAGAGCTGCTGGAGGATGAAGACATCGAGGCGGTGGCGATTGCCACGCCCGCCGCGCTGCACGCGGTACACACACGCTTGGCGCTAGAAGCCGGCAAGCACGTGTTTGTCGAAAAGCCGCTGGCCATGAGCGTCCCCGACGGTCAGACGCTGGCGCACATCGCCCGCGAACGGCGCCGCGTCCTCATGGTTGGGCATGTGCTGCGTTACCACCCGGTGGTGCGCAAGCTCCTCCAGGAAGTCCGCTCCGGACGGCTTGGAACGGTGCGCCACATCTATTCGCGCCGGCTCGGTCTGGGCAAATTCCGCACCGAAGAGGACGTGCTGTGGTCCTTCGCGCCGCACGACATTTCCATCATTCTTGCGATCTTCGGGCAGCTGCCGCAGCGCGTCTCGGCGCACGGGCGGCCAATTCTCAATTCGCACATTGCCGACATCGCCCGCGTGCACCTGGATTTTGATGACGGGGTGACTGCGGACGTTGCAGTGTCCTGGCTCAATCCGGTGAAGGAGCACAAGCTGGTGCTGATTGGCTCGCGCGCGCAGGCCGTGTTCGACGACGCGGCGAGCTGGCCGGAGAAACTGCAGATTTTCGATCACGGCATCGATGTCTCTTCCGGTGCGGTGCGCGTCGTCCGCGCCGAGCCGGTCCTCGTCCGTGTGGATGAGAGAGAGCCCTTGCGGGAGGAATTCGCTCACTTCCTCTCGTGCGTGGCGGCCAGCAAGACCCCCCGCACCGACAGTCTTGAAGCCCTGCGAGTGCTGCGGGTTCTGGAAGCAGCCGCCAGTTCGATGGCTATGGGGGGAGAGACCGTCCAGACCCGAGGCAGCGGGACAGGCTTGTTGAACACGTCCGTAAACTGACGGAAAATACCGGCGCGAGTGTTATTGGCGCGGGGCGCGCGCGGCGCTCTTCCGCGATCCAGCGGCCGATCCGGCAGATTGCCCATGAAAATCTGTATGGTCGTACACAACAACGGGACGCGGGACGGTCGCGTCATGCGAGAGGCGCACAGCCTTCAGGCTGCGGGTCACGCAGTCACCGTCGTCGGTATTCCGGAACCCAATGCCGGGGCGCCGATGGACGTCCTAAGCGACGGCGTCACCGTATACCGTGTCCAGTGGCAGGCCCGCGCCAAATACCGCGTGCTCACCTCGGCAATCCCCCGATCGCTGTTGTTCCTCGCGCTTCTCGCCGCGCTTGGCTTCGGGATCCTCCTGGCTCTTGCATGGCTCTTTTCATCGGACGGCCCCATACAGCAGCTGTGGGGACATCGCCCGGCCATGGGTGCTGCCTACGCTGTCTCTTATACACATCT
>DIZC01000092.1 GCA_002429315.1 Alphaproteobacteria bacterium UBA6038 | reverse complement strand
GTCTTGCCGACGCCGGGATCGCCCACGAACAGCGGATTGTTCTTCTGCCGGCGGCAGAGAATCTGGATGGTGCGCTCGACTTCCGAATCGCGGCCGATGAGCGGATCGATGCGGCCCTGCTTGGCCTTCTCGTTCAGATTGACGCAATAAGCTTCCAGCGCCTCGGTGCCCTGCTTGACGACCTTCTCGCCGTCCTCGTCCTCATCGGCGCCGCGCACCGTCTTCTGTTGGCTCATGCCGGGACGCTTTGCGATGCCGTGGCTGATGTAGGACACGGCATCGAACCGCGTCATGTTTTGCTCCTGCAGGAAGAACACGGCGTGGCTTTCGCGCTCCGTGAAAAGCGCCACCAGCACGTTGGCGCCCGTCACTTCGTCGCGGCCGGAATTCTGCACGTGCAGCACGGCGCGCTGCACCACGCGCTGAAACCCCGTGGTCGGCTTGGCGTCATCGCCGTCCTCAATGACCAGGGTCGCCAGCTCCTCGTCGACATATTTGCGCAGCGAGACGCGCAGCGCGTCGATGTTGACGTTGCAGGCTTTCATCACCTGCTGCGCATCGCCGTCGTCGACCAGCGCGAGCAGCAGGTGCTCGAGCGTCGCATACTCATGGTGGCGGTCGCTCGCGAGCTTAATGGCGCGATGCAAAGCCTGTTCGAGACTGCGGGACAGCGACGGCATTCGGGAACGCTACTCTTTTTCCATCGTACACTGCAAAGGATGTTGATGGCGGCGGGCAAATTCAATGACCTGCGCCACTTTGGTTTCCGCCACCTCGTAGGTGAACACCCCGCAAATGCCTACGCCGTGGCGGTGAACGTGCAGCATGATCTGCACCGCCTCGTCGCGCCCCTTGTTGAAGAACCTCTCCAGGATGTGAACGACGAACTCCATCGGCGTGTAGTCGTCGTTGAGCAGGAGCACCTTGTAGAGGCTGGGCTTCTTGGTCTTGGGGCGCGTTTTCGTGGCGACACCGGTGCCGATGCCGTTGGTCTGGCCCGTCTTGTCGTCGCGCTTGTCGCTCATCGGATGGCGAGTATAAGCACGAAATCTCATCCGTCCCTAGCCCGACGCGACGAGAACCGGAATCCACACAGGTTCGAAAAACGCCGGCGCGGCGCCACGCCGGCCTTTCCCATCGCTTCACGGCGCTCGCCAAAGCGAAAGGGCCCGGGAAAAAATCCCGAGCCCTTTCTTTAGCCGTTCCGCATTTGGGGGAGGAGCCGCGGAACGATCTATCTCATACCTCAGACGGCGCGTGCGCTCTGCACAACGTCGACCCATGCCTGAACGCGGCCCTGAATAGGTTCGATCGTCTCCTTGGAGGTGGAGAGAACGATCTCGTTCAGGCGGTTCAGTTGACCGACATAGGCGTCGAACGCCGACTTGGTGAAATCCGACTGGATCTCGAAGGCCTCGTGTACCGACTTCGTGCCGAGCACGGCCTTGGTGGCTGCCAGGGACTCTTCGATGGACTGCTTGGAGAAGAGGTAAACCTCGTTCTGCAGCGTCTCGACGCCCTTGCCCGCGGCGTTGGCCGCCTTCACGTACGCCTCGACCGTCTCCTTGCCGAAGCCGAGCACCCGGTCATAACCCTTCACGGCGCTCTCGAAGCCGCTCTTGAAGGCCTCTGCGCCATTCTTCACAACAGTCTCGGCCGTATCGTGGACCTTGTCGCCGGCCGTCTTTGCTCTGGTTGCCATAGTCTGCCTCTTTCCAAGAGCACCGCCGGGCCATCACCATGCGACCCTGTTGCAGTGCAACATAAACCTATGTGCGGTGCAGCAGAGACAATGTCAAGACCCCTTGGCGGCGAAATTGCACGTCTGCGCATTTGATAAGGGAAGGGTGCTTCGCGTCCCCGCTCAAAAAATCGTTAACCGTACGTAAATGCCGGTAAAATAAGGTGATTCTGGGGCCGGAGGGTTGCAAATGGGGAATTTTGGTCGCATCTTGCCCGCGGGCTTTGCAAATTTTTTCGTTCGGGCATGTGCATGACGGGACGCGGCCGCGCCGGTGGAAATCTGTTCGGGCAGGCGGCCAGCCTCCTCCTCGCGGTGTTTTTCGGCGCGATCGCCACCGCCCAGCCCGCCCTCGCTCGCGTCCACCATCGCTACGCCGGGCACCCCGTCCACAGCGTACGGCATGTCGCCCGAGGAACATGGCATCCCGCCCGCACGGCCTGGCGCCCGGTCTGGCGCCGTCCTGTCCGGACCTTCGATAACGGCAGCCCGACCGATCCGGCGAAGGACGCCGCGCTCATCCTGGACGGCAGGACCGGCCGGACGCTCTATGCCCGTAACGCGGATGCGGAGCGTCATCCGGCATCGCTTACCAAGATGATGACCCTCTATCTGCTGTTCGATTCGCTCAAGAAAGGGCAGATGAATTTCAACACGCCCATTTATGTGTCGCAGCACGCCGCCTCGCAATATCCGACCAAGCTTGGCCTTGCGGCGGGGAGCACTTTGCCGGCCGACATTGCCATCCGCGCGATTGTGGTGCTCTCGGCCAACGACATTGCCGTGGCGGTCGCCGAGGCGCTGGGCGGGACCGAATCGCATTTCGCCGAGCTGATGACCGAACGAGCCCACGAACTCGGCATGCGCAACACCTTCTATCACAATGCGTCCGGCCTGCCCGACGACCGGCAGATCACCACCGCCTCCGATCTCGGTTTGCTGGCGCGCCACCTCGCCTACGACTTCCCGCAATATTTCCACTACTTCTCGCTGCCCGGGTTCAGCTATCGCGGGCGCATTCATCTTGGTCACGACAATCTGCTCGGCCGCTACGCCGGCACCGACGGCATCAAGACGGGCTACACCAACGCGTCCGGATTCAATCTGGTCTCCTCCGTCGTCCGCAACGGCGCCCATATCATCGGCGTGGTGATGGGCGGCCGCAGCGCGCATCGCCGCGACATGGAGATGGTGCGGCTGCTCGACTGGACGTTTGCGCAGGTCAATCAGCAGCCGACTCTGGTGGCGCGCGCCGAAGTGCCGTGGCAGACGGTGGCGCAGGGCTCCAATGCCCAGCCGGTCATCGCCGGCTTCCAGTTCGGCAACAGTGCAAGTTCGCCGCCGGCGGGCCAGCAATATGCGTCGATCGCGCCCCGCGGCGAAATGGATGAAGATGCCGCCGAATCCGAGCCCGATCAGGACGAGATCGCCAAGCTGATCGTCACCGCACCGCCCAAGCCGCAGGTCGGCGCGCAACCGGCACCGCAGCCCCGCATCCCGGTCGCCACGACGTCCACCCAAGGCAATCAGATGACCATGGCGCCGGCGACGCAGGCGCCCAAGCCGCAGACAAGTCTCGCCGCCATCGCGCCGCCCGCCCCGAAGCCGCAGGCAAACATGGCGATGATTTCCGCGCCCGCGCAGGTCAGGATCCCCGACGTGAGGCCGGCGCCGGCACCGGTGAGCATGCCGGATGTCCGGCCGATGCCGCGCGACAACACCGCGCCGATCATGATGGCGTCCTATGAACCACAATCGCTGCCGGTGGTGATGCCCATTCCGCGCAGCAGCCTGGCGACCGATTTGGCAGCGATCGCACATGCGAGTGGGAACGGCGCGGCGATGCCCGGACCCACCAAGATGAATGTCGCCAAAGCGGCGGCCAAGACGGCGACGTTGACGGCCAAGGCCGCCGCCCATAGCTGGACCATCCAGATCGGCGCCTTCGCCGACGTGCCCACCGCGCGGGCGCAGCTCGCGGCCTACGCCGAACGGTCGCTCGACAAACTCGGCCAGGCCGAGCGGATCATCGTTCCGTTCCAAGGCGAGGGAGGCAAGACAATGTATCGGGCGCGGTTTGGGACCTTCGCCGAGCCGGAGGCCCGCTCCATCTGCGCAAAGCTCCTCGACCGCGGCCAGACCTGCTTCCCCGCCACCCTGGCGCGCTAGCTCAGGTTCGCAATCACGCATCTCATGGCCCGTCCTGGCCGCCCTTGTGGCGGCCATCCATGCACGCAAGTGACGACGGTGTTCATGGGTGGCCGGGACGAGCCCGGCCATGACGCGTTCTGTGGCTGAGCGAAAACAAAACTTAGCCGAGCAGCGCGTCCTTCGCTTCGTTGATCTTGGCGGCGAGGTAATCGGTGCCGCCGCGGTCGGGATGCAAGTTCAGCATCAGCTTCTTATAGGCGGCGTGGATGTCGTGTTCGCTGGCGCCGGACTTGAGCCCGAGCACACGATACGCCTCGTCGCGCGTCATGCCGGACTCGGAACGCGATCTCTTGTGCGACGAGGTTTTGTCCTCTGCGGTTTTGATTCGCCAGTCTGCGCCGAGGCGGCGGTCCAGATACGCCTCGAGCAGGCGCGCGGTTTCGGAATCCGCCGCGCCGGCTTCGGCATAGAAGCGCAGCGCATCTTCGTCCGTGAGTTGATTCAACGCGCGGCTGACGAACGTGCCTTTCAGAATGCGGCCGCGCATCTCGCCGGTGTCGTGATCGAGTTCCATTTCCATCCAGTCCGTGGCCACGCGCGTGGTCTGACCGGGTTGCGTCCGCGGCCCGCCACCGGCATGCGGAAAGTGCCAGTGCGGCCAGCCGCCCGGCCACACGCGCCCGCCGGTGAACACGCCATACGCCATGCTGCCGAGCAGCACGGCAGCGGGCACAATGCCGCGCACCAGAAAGAACGCCGCCGCGAGAACCAGCGCGCCGGCACCCAGATAACGGACGCCCTTCACCAAAGATTTGGGATCGGCGCGGGCGAAGCCGTGCATCAGGATGAGAATGAGGACCAGCGCGAAGGCGCCGACCAGGAGATCGATCATTCGGGTTTTGTGCCGATGGAGCGCGCCAGGCGCAACACCTCGCCACCTGTTAGCTCGGCGAAGCGGTTGAGCGCCGCGCCGCCGCCTGCGGCATACACCGCAGCGGCGCGCAGGAGATCGCGCAATTGCCGGGCCGCACCGGCATCGAAGTGTGCGTAAACGCCGTGCGTCAGCCGCGCGATCTCGCGGAACATGGTCGCCGCGCCCGGCTCGTCGCCTTCGTGGAACATGAAGGCCGGCACCCCGAGCAACGCCAGCGCGGCCGCTTCCTTCGCGACCACGTCGGGGTTCTCTTCGAAGCAATCGCCGACATAGACGAGTGCGCCCACCTTCGTGCGCCGCGCTTCTTGCGTTGCATGGGCCAGCACGCGGCGCAATTGGGTAAAGCCGCTGCGGGTGGTGACGCGGCGCATGCGTGCGGCCAGCGCCGCCGGAGTCGTGGTCCATTCGCTCGCCTCGAATTCGCCGCGGCCGCGGAAATAGACGAGTTGCACCGCCAATCCGCCGATCGACTGCGCCACCTCGAACATGTCGCTCTGGATTTCGGTCGCGATATCCCAGGCCGGCTGGCGGCTCATGGTGGCGTCGACGGCGAAGATCAGCCGGCCCTTGACCTGCGCGAGCGTGGGCGTGCGCGCCGCGGCATCGAGGAATGCTGCGATATCCTTGGACGACGAAGGCTTGACGGGCAGATTGGCCATTGCGACTCCAGTTGCTTTGTGATGGCCGGCCCTGTGCCGGCCATCCATGACCTCTGCCGTTAATAAGGTGAGCATGGGTCGCCGGGACAAGCCCGGCGATGACGATCCTAACCGGCCAAAGCCACGGGCTCTCGCGCCGATTCGGGGAGCTTCAGGGCGTGGACCAGCTCGCGCACCTCCTGGCGGGCGGCGAGCGTGGACATCGACAGCGACACGCTGAGGCCCGGCTGCGGCAGGTCGAGCATGGTGAGTCCCATAGGGAACAGCTCGCGGAAGATCACCCGCTCGCCGAAGCCCTTGGTCACCCGAAAGCCAATGCGCTGCGCTAGCATGGAAATGGCATCGCCCAGCCGCTTCTTGTTGCGCGCTTCCGTGAAGGCCACGCGGTTGCGCATCACCACCCAATCGAGCGCAGGCTTCTTCGCCATCAGGCGGCGCTTGCGGCAGTCCCAGACGAAGTCCGCGTACATGCTTGGACCCTTGATCTCGAACGTGGCGGGATCGATGCGCGCCAGCAGATCGAAATCGACGAAGCTGTCGTTGAGCGGCGTGACGAGCGTGTCGGCGGCGGCGTGGCCGGCGCGGGACAGCGGCGAGTCGGCGCCAGGCGTGTCGATCACCAGGAATTCGAAGCGCGGCGCGGCGCTGCCGAGCAGCTGAGAAAATGCTTCTACATCGTCAGCCAAGCCGTTGTTATTGCCCAGCTTTAGAAGCTCTGGCGTTGGCAGATCGCCGCCGGTTTTGGCCCGCCAGTCCGCCCGGTTCTCCAGATGCCGGCTGAGGCTGCGTTGGCGGATATCGAGATCGATGGCGCCCACGCCGCGCCCTTCCCGCGCCAGTGCCACGGCGACGTGAATGGCCGCGGTGGTCTTGCCCGATCCGCCCTTCTCATTCCCGAAAACAATGATGTGGGGCACGGCTCTCACACGTTTCGACTCACAGGCATCCTAGCTCCGCCACGAACAAGCATCGAATCTGCTAAACTGTGTGACATGGAATTCTTGAAGATAGTCGTATTCTCGACTGTTGCTGCCATCGTGTATGGCATTCTGCACGATCAGGTGACAGCTCATCTTTGTGTCGAGTACTTTTCAGTAGCACATCCGGACATCTTCCATACCCGATCGCCCTTCTTGCTGGCCCTCGGTTGGGGTGTCATCGCAACTTGGTGGGTAGGACTGCCACTCGGTATTTTTGCCGCTATCGCGGCCCGTGCAGGCTCGCCACCGCGGCTTGCTCTCGCTGATTTGCGACCGATGATCCTCTGGCTGCTTCTAGGCATGGCGACGTGCGCAACGCTCGCCGGACTCTATGGCGTTTATGGCACTTCACACGGCTGGCTTCGCCCGCCAAGCGAATGGTATTTGGTCATTCCCAAAGCCAAATGGGTTGCCTTTACAGCTGATGCGTATGCCCACCTCGCAAGCTATGCGTCCGGCATTCTGGGTGGAATCGGCGTGATTGCATACATATTGATCGTTCGACTGCGCCGAACGCCCATTGGAGCGAATGCGTAGAGTCTCTCGGAACCACCCATTCAAATCCCATCTCCCGCCCCACCCGCCAATAGGGAGGCGTTGCCGCCGGCGGCGGTGGTGTTGACGGTGTAGGTGCGCTCGAGCGCAAAGCGCAGCAGGTAGTGCGGCCCGCCCGCCTTCGGGCCGGTGCCGGAGAGCCCTTCGCCGCCGAACGGCTGTACGCCCACCACCGCGCCGATCTGGTTGCGGTTCACATATACGTTCCCCACCTGCACCCGGTCGCGGATGAACTTCGCCGTTTCATCGATGCGGCTATGGATGCCAAGCGTGAGACCGTAGCCGGTCGCATTGATCGCGTCGCACACCTCCGCCAGCCGGTCCGCCGAATAGCGCACGATGTGCAGTATCGGCCCGAACACTTCTCGCTTCAGCTGACCGATCGAATCGATGGCGAAGGCATGCGGCGGGAAAAACACGCCATCTTTCAGCGACGCATCCACCGGCAGCTTGCGCAACAGCTTGGCTTCGCGGGTCATCCGGTCGGCGTGCTGCTGCAGCCCGTCGCGGGCGTCTTCGTCGATCACAGGACCGATGTCGGTCGAAAGCTCGAACGGATCGCCGAGCGCGAGCTCGTCCATCGCGCCCAGGATCATCTCCTGCATCTTGCCGGCGGAGTCTTCCTGCAGGAACAGCACGCGCAGCGCGCTGCAGCGCTGGCCGGCGCTGTCGAAGGCCGAGGCATTCACGTCGCGCGCCACCTGCTCGGGCAGCGCGGTCGAATCGACGATCATGGCGTTCATGCCGCCGGTTTCTGCGACAATGGCGGGTAACGCCCCATCGCGCGCGGCGAGCGCCCGATTGATGGTGATCGCCGTCTCGGTCGAGCCGGTGAAGGCCACGCCGGCAAGGCGATTGTCTGCCAGCACGATGCGGCCGATCTTCGAGCCGCGGCCGGGCAGCAGATGCAGCGCCTCTCCCGGCACGCCGGCCTGATGCATCAGCCGGATGGCGGCGGCGGCGATCAGCGGCGTGCGCTCGGCGGGCTTGGCGAGCACGGTGCAGCCGGCGGCCAGCGCGCCCGCCACCTGGCCGCTGAAGATCGCGAGCGGGAAATTCCACGGCGCCACGCAGAAGAACGGCCCGCGCCCGTGCAGCCTCAGCTCGTTGGATTCGCCGGTGGGGCCGGGCAGCTGAATCGGATGCTCGAACTTCTCGCGCGCCTGGTGCGCGTAATAGCGCAGCAGGTCCATGGCTTCGCGCACTTCGCCGAGCGCATTGGGTAGCGTTTTGCCGCCCTCGCGCACGGCGATGGCCATCAGATGCGCGCGGTTCTCTTCGAATAGGTCGGCCGCGCGTTCGAGGATTTTGGCGCGCGCACCGCCGCCCAGCGAATCCCATTCGTGGCTCGCGCGCGCAGCCGCATCGAGCGCCGTCTTCACATCGTCATCGGTGACGTCGCAGACTTCGCCGATCTTCCGGGTGCGGTCCGAGGGATCGAACACCGGCTGCCTGGCATTCGCCGGCTCTTTCCCGGAGACGATCGGCCCGGCCGTTTGCGGCCGCTGCAGACTCACGCGCATCGCGTTCAGCATTGGCGTAGCGATCTCAGGATCGCTCCATAGGAAGCCGGAGGAATTCTTCCGGTCGGGCAACAGATCGCCAGGCTTGGGGATATTCGGATTGCGGCGCGGATGCCTGGCGATCAGCCGCTCCACCGGATCGGCGATGATGTCTTCGATGGGCGCATCTTCATCGGCCAGCCGGTTCACGAACGAGGTGTTGGCGCCGTTCTCCAAGAGGCGCCGCACCAGATAGGCCAGCAGATCCTCATGCGTGCCCACCGGCGCATAGATCCGCGTGCCGGCGCCGGGCGAGGGCTTCTTGACCTCCCGATAGAGCTCATACAGCGCTTCGCCCATGCCATGCAGCCGCTGGTACTCGAAATCCGTTCGCCCGCCGGCGAGCACCTGCACTGCGGACAGCGTGTGCGCGTTGTGGGTGGCGAATTGCGGATAGATAGAGTCGCCGGCGGTAAACAGCGCCCGCGCCGCCGCGAGATAGGAGGTGTCGGTCGCCGCCTTCCGCGTGAACACGGGATAATCGGCAAGCCCCAGTTCCTGCGTGCGCTTGATCTCGGTGTCCCAGTACGCACCCTTCACCAGCCGCACGGGAATGCGCCGGTCCTGCCGCTTGCTGAGATCGGCCACCCAGGCGATCACCGGCAGCGCGCGCTTCTGATAACCCTGGACGGCAAGGCCCAGGCCGCTCCAGCGCCGCAGCAGCGCCGCTTCGCCCATCGCTTCGAAAACGTCGAGCATGACGTCGAGCCGCTCGGCTTCCTCGGCATCGATGGTGAACGCGAGATTGGCTTCGCGCGCGACCGCGGCCAACTCCACCAGCTTGGGCAGAAGCTCCTGCATCACCCGCTCCCGCTTGATCCACTCGTAGCGCGGGTGCAGCGCCGACAGCTTCACCGAAATGCTGGGGCGCTCCAAGATCGGCTGATCGAAATCCGGAAAGGCCTCGGCAATCGCCGTCAGCGACCGCCGATAGGAATCGTAATATCGCGTCGCGTCGTGTTGCGTGTACGCCGCCTCCCCCAGCATGTCGAAGGAGAAGCGGTAGCCTTCGGCTGCGGATGGCCGCGCCTGTTTCAACGCCTCTTCGATGGTGCGCCCGAGCACGAACTGACGGCCGAGAATGCGCATGGCGTAGGTGACGGCATTGCGGATTACCGGCTCGCCGGAGCGCGTCACCAACTTCTTCCAGATGCCTTCGAAATCCCATTTCGCGGTTTCATCCAGGGCGATGACACGGCCCGTCAGCATCAGCGCGAAGGTGGAGGCGTTGACGAACAGCGAATCCGATTTGTTCAGGTGGCGCGACCAGTCGCCCATGCCGATCTTGTCCTTGATCAGCTTGTCGGCGGTGGCCGCATCGGGCACGCGCAGCAGCGACTCGGCCAGGCACATCAGCACCACGCCCTCTTCGCTGGACAGCGCGTATTCCTGGGTGAAGGCGTCGATGCCGCTGCGCTTGTCGCGGGCGGCGCGGATGCGGGTGACCAGTTCGCGGGCGAGCGCCTCGGTGCCGGCACGCTCCGCGGGCGACAGTCGCGCTTTTGGAATGAGGCTTTCGACGAAGTTGTCCTCGTCGGCGAGATAAGCGTCGGAGATGGGTTTGCGTAGGCTGTCCATGCGAGCGATGTGCGGGAATCCGCCGGGGAATTCTAGCCCTTCCACCATGTCTCGCGCTAATGTCGCATATGGCCGAAATGCCGGAAACCGTGACCACGGTTGCGGCGCTGCGGGCGCGGATCGCCAAGGTTCGCGCCGCCGGCGCGCGCATCGGGCTGGTGCCCACCATGGGAGCCTTGCATGAGGGTCACCTGAGCCTGGTGCGCGAAACCAGAGCCCGCTGCGGCGCGACGGTGGTGAGCATCTTCGTGAACCCGGCGCAGTTCGCGCCGCACGAGGACTTCGCCCGTTATCCGCGAACCTTCGAGTCGGATTGCGCAAAGCTGGCCGGGCTTGCCGATCTGGTCTTCGCACCGTCGGTTGGCGAGATGTATCCGGAAGGCTTCGCCACCCGTATTGAAATTGGCGGCCCGGCGCTGGGGCTGGAGTCCGACTTCCGGCCGCGTTTCTTCTCCGGCGTCGCAACGGTGGTCGCCAAGCTGCTCATCGCCGCGATGCCGGACGAGGCCACCTTCGGCGAAAAGGACTATCAGCAGCTGCTCGTCATCCGCCGGCTGGTGGCCGATCTCGGGCTGCCCATCGAGATCGCTGCCGGCGAAACCGTGCGCGAGGCGGACGGTCTCGCGCTCTCGTCCCGGAACGCGTATCTCTCGCCCCAGGAACGGAAAACTGCGGCACGTCTCAACATCGTCCTGCGCGAGGTGGTTAAACGCGTTCAGCATGGCGCATCCATTGCTTCCGCCGAGTCGTTTGGATGCAACGCGCTGCTCAGCCATGGCTTTGGGTCCGTCGACTATGTTGCTGTCCGAGATGCTGAAACGCTTGCGCCAATTGAGGCGCTGGAGCACCCCGCTCGCGTTCTTGCGGCGGCGCGCGTTGGAACGACGCGCCTGATCGACAACACGGCGGTCTAGGTCACAACAACCCGAGTGCAGCCAGTTTCGCGCGAAGTTGCGGCGGGAGGTGCTTGCCACCTTTCACCATGCGCGCATCGGGCGGCGCGTCTTTGGCGGCGAAATAGCGCCAGCCCTGGAACGGGCGGCAATAGCGCGGGATGACGTGAATAATCTTGGGCTCGTACACCAGCCCGCAATGCGGCGTGCCGTTCTTTGTGACAGCACGCAATTCCAGCAGCCGCTGGCGCACGGCGATCTGTCCCTTGATCACCCAATAGAGCGAGCCACCCTTGAGCAATTCGTCACTGCGCTTCGGTGTCATGCGGGTGACGTGCATCAGTTCGAGCGGTTTTCGCTTCTTCTTCAGCTGAGCGAGCCGCTGCTGCTGCCAGTCAGCCAGATCGTCGATGGAATCGCAGCCGACGCAGAGCTTGATAAGATGCAGAGTCATGCCGCTTGGGATTTCTCCTTCGCGAAACGAACGATCACTGCGCCCTCGTTCACCTGATCGCCGGGCGAGACATCGACCGTGGCGATTAGCGCATCGGCGGAGGCCGACAGCGTGTGCTCCATCTTCATGGCTTCGAGCACGGCGAGCGGCTGTCCGCGCTTTACTGTTTCACCTGGGCGCACGAGCACCTGAATGACCTTGCCCGGCATCGGCGCGGTGACGCGGTCTGCTGCACTTCCCTGCTCTTCGGCCGCCGCGAACGGATCGTAGAGCGGCAAGATCCATGTTTCGCCGTGATCGAATACCGCGATGTCGCCGGACTTCAGCCGCACGGTATTCATATGCGTTGGGGGGACGGCGGTTCCACCGGCGATGTCGAGATGGCCGTCATGGCGGTGCAGCAGCTGCACGGATTTGCGCTTGCCGCCGAACATGAAATCCACCGTCTCGCGCGCGTCACCGGCAAGGCGAAAGCCGTCGTCCCGATCCCACGGATCGTTGGAGCGGTGCGCGCTCTCGCGCTCGCGCGCAAGAAACAACGCGGCCTGCGCAAGCAGGTGCAACGACGGATCGGACTTCGGCGGGATCAGTTCGGTCTGATGGCGCGGAATGAATCCCGTGTCGATTTCGCCAGCCACAAAATCTGGATGCTTCAGCGCGCGAATGAGGAACGCTGTGTTGGTACGCAGACCGGCGATCTGCGTCTCTTCCAAAGCATGCGCCAACTTTGCTGCCGCGGCTTCGCGCGTCTCCGCATGCGCGATCACCTTGGCGATCATCGGATCGTAGAAGGGCGTCACCGCGTCACCTTCGCGCACGCCGGAATCCACCCGCACCGTCTCCGGCAACCGCAACCGCTCCAGCGTCCCCGTCGAAGGCAGGAAATCGTGCTGCGGATCTTCCGCGTACAGCCGCGCTTCGATGGCATGGCCGTTCAACCGAATCTCGTCCTGCGCCAGCGGCAGCGTCTCGCCGGCCGCCACGCGCAGCTGCCACTCCACCAGATCCAGGCCGGTGATCGCCTCCGTCACCGGATGCTCCACCTGCAGCCGCGTGTTCATTTCCATGAACCAGAAGCGGTCCACCTTCAGCCCTTCGGACGCATCGGCGATGAACTCCACGGTGCCGGCGCCGGAATAGCCCACGGCTAAAGCCGCCTTTACCGCGGCTTCGCCCATCTTGGCGCGCATGGCTGGCGGCATGCCGAACGCGGGCGCCTCCTCGATCACCTTCTGGTGGCGGCGCTGCAACGAGCAGTCGCGCTCGAACAGGTGCACGGCTTTGCCGTGATTATCGGCGAACACCTGCATCTCGATGTGGCGGGGGCGCGCGACATATTTCTCGATCAGCACGCGATCGTCACCGAAAGCGGAGGATGCCTCGCGCCTGGAACCTTCCAGCGCGGCGGCGAACTCCGCCTTGGAGTCGACACAGCGCATGCCCTTGCCGCCGCCGCCAGCAACCGCCTTGATGAGCACGGGATAGCCGGTTCGCTCTGCTTCTTCCGCCAACCGCTTGGGCGACTGGTCTTCGCCCAGATAGCCCGGCACCACCGGCACGCCCGCTTTCGCCATCAGCGCCTTGGCCCGATCCTTGAGCCCCATGGCGCGAATGGCCGAGGGCGGCGGGCCGACGAACACGATGCCCGCCGCGGCGCAGGCTTCCGCGAACGCTGCATTCTCGGAGAGGAAGCCATAGCCGGGATGAATGGCCTCAGCGCCGGTTTGCTTGGCGGCGGCGAGAATGGCGTCGGCATTCAGGTAGCTTTCGCGCGCCGGCGGCGGGCCAATGCCCACCGCTTCGTCCGCCATCGCCACATGCAGGGCGTTGGCATCGGCGTCGGAATAGACGGCCACTGTGGACAGGCCCATGCGCTTGGCCGTGCGCATCACCCGGACCGCAATCTCGCCCCGGTTGGCTATGAGCAGCTTAGAGAACATTGCTCTCACAGCCGTCGTTGACCGCGGCCAAGCCATTGATCCGGCATCCGAAATGCTCTGAGGTTGTTTTCACGAAATTGCGCACCCCTTCCCCCTCTGCCTTGAAAGTTCCCAAAGTTCACATTCGAACCTTCCGAAATGAGAGGGGGGTACCCGCCTTCTCTCTCGTCATGGCCGGGCTCGCCCCGGCCATCCATCGCGCGAGCCTCTGCGAGCGATATAGAGTCTCTTCGGCGCGCCGACGCGCGCGGATGGATGGCCGCCTCGGTAGGCGGCAATGACGAAAAGCGGGAATCTGTATCGGTGTCTTTCATGCGGATGAGTTTAGGGCCGTTTCGCCGGTGGTAGATGGATTTATTTTCGCCCTTGATCGCAAACACTTTTTCGCCGCGGAGCGGTAAACGGACCGGCGCTCGCGGCAGCGGCATGGACCAAGCAGAGGACAACGCATGCGTTCTCGCGCGCTATCGCTTCGGCAAGGTGGCTGTGCAACAAGCGCCTGCCAATTTCGGAGCGGATCCCATGCGGATGATGTGCCTTGCCGTGCTTGCCTCGGCCCTGATGACCGGTTCGGCGATGGCCGACGCCAACAGCGACTACCTGAAGGCCAACGCGAAAAAGCCCGGCGTGCATGTGACCGCCAGCGGCCTGCAGTACAAGCCGATGGGCCGCAAGGGCAACGATTCACACAAGCCCGGTGGCAGCGATTGCGTCACGGTCAACTACAAGGGCACCTTCATCGACGGCCGCGTGTTCGACCAGTCGCCGCCCGGCCACCCGATCTCGTTTCCGGTAAACGGCGTGATCCCCGGCTGGACCGAGGCACTGCAGCTGATGCATGTGGGCGAGACGTGGCAACTGACGCTTCCCTCCAACATCGCCTACGGCCCGGGCGGCACCCCCGACGGCCGCATCCCGCCGAACACACCGCTGGTGTTCAGCGTCGAGCTGCTGAAGGTGGCACCAAGCTGCCAATAGCGTGGCCAGGGCAACGCCGCAAAGTCGCGTCGGGCAGGACGACGTATCGTCTAGGCATCGAAGACGCTGATTCTACATCGCTGACCAGCCGTTGAAGTTCGCGCGCCTATGATATACGTTAATCAGTGTATCTCATCGGTACCTCGATAAATGGTCAAGGTCGTCAAATGGGGCAATAGCCTTGCGATCCGTTTCCCCAAAGAAATTGTCGATATCCTTCAACTCCAAGAGGGCCAGCAAATCGACATCAGAAGTGCCGGTTCAAAAATGGGGAGGAAAAAGAAGCCTCTCTCCCGCGCCGTGCGCGCGCGTTTGCGCAAATACGAGGGCAAGCTCCCGCCAGGCTGGAAATTTGGTTAGGCAGGTAAACTAGCGATGCAGATATCGAAATGGGGCAACAGCCTAAGCGTGCGTTTGCCCAAGGACGTCGTGGATGCGCTCGGCCTCAAGGAAGGCGACGATGTCGCAGTTACTGCTGAGGACTCATATGCACTCGCGCTTGATCGAGATAACCAGCGGGAGAAGGCATTGAAGGAGCTTCTGTCCCTCCAATGGCCCCTGCCCGAGGACTATCGCTTCGATCGCAACGAAGCACATGAGCGCGGCTGACTTTATCGATTCGAATGTGCTCGTTTACCTCGCATCCGACGAGGCATCGAAAGGACCCGCCGTTGCCGATCTTCTCCGTAACGGAGGAACGATCAGCATTCAGGTTCTGGACGAGGTCGCGTCGGTCCTGCGCAAGAAGCTTCGCCGGTCCATGCCGGAAGTGCGCTTCGCGCTGGTCCGGATCAAAGCGGCGTGCGACATCGTCCCGACCGATATCGGCACGCACGAACTGGGCCTCGATATCGCCGAGCGGTACCGGTTTTCGATTTACGATTCGATGCTGCTGGCGAGCGCACTCGAAGCCGGCTGCCGCGTCTTCTACAGCGAGGACCTGCACCACGGCCAACGCATCGAAGGCCTGACGATCCGCAATCCGTTTCGGACATGATGCGGGAATGGAACCTCAGCTTTCACGCGCGATAGCGGGCACAGTGATGTCCTTGTCGATCAACTCTTGACGCATGTGCTCCAGCGCTCCCTCCTTGAAAATATCGGCACCCGCCATTTTTTTCATCGCAAACATGCTGGCAGTCTGAAGCGCCTTGAGCCCTGGGCCGTACAGAAAAACAAGATTAGCAATCATATAAGCGCTTCCTACATGCTCGGAGAGAAACGGTGCGTTGTTTCCCCAGCTGGAATACACGTAGATGAACTCGTCGTTTGGTAGCTTGGCGTCGGATGCCACTTCCAGGTGATGCTCCATATACAGCTTGAGGGCGAGCGCGACATGGGCCAGATACGAGCGAGCAGCGCCCTCAATCATAATCCATTCCTGATACGACTTTGTGACTAGGTCGGCGTCCTTCGATTCAAACATCATCTTCCAGCTTTTCATTCCCGCCATCCATGCAGAAGCGATGTCCTTTGGCTCTTTGACTCCCGCGGGGCTTTCCTTAAGCTTAGCCAGCGCGCCCATTAAAATCGCGTCTATCTGTGCGAGGCTCGTGAATTTTGAGGTGTTCTTTAGCTCTTTAGCCTGCTTCTCCAGCACGGCACGCTGAAGTGCCAACTCTTGTCGTTGCAATTTCAAATCAGCTGCTTGTGATCGCAAGCCAACAATTAGCCAAAGGAATGCCAACGCTGCCGAGAAGCCCGAAATAAATTCACCGATCTCGGCTATGCGCTGCAGATCAGCGATAGTGAGCAGAGTAACTGCGGCCAATCCGATCAGAACTGCCGTTAATATCCATTCCCACGAAACTGGGCGTGAGAGTAAGGAAACAAAAGTACCCCATCGTTGATGCGGCATCACTTCTTCCATATCGCCGGCCTCCGCCTACATCCTGAACACGCCGAATTTGGTGTCGGGAATCGGTGCGTTGAGGCAGGCGGAGAGCGCGAGGGACAGCACCCGCCGGGTGTCGGCGGGGGCGATGATGCCGTCGTCCCACAGCCGCGCGGTGGCGTAGTACGGATTGCCCTCGTCTTCGTATTTCTGGCGGATCGGCGCCTTGAAGGCTTCCGCCTGCTCCGGCGTCCATTTGTCGGCGGCGCGATGCACGGTGGCGAGCACGGATGCCGCCTGCTCGCCGCCCATCACGCTGATGCGCGAATTTGGCCAGGTGAAGAGAAAGCGGGGTGAATAGGCGCGGCCGCACATGCCGTAATTCCCTGCGCCGTAACTGCCGCCGATGATCAAGGTGATCTTCGGCACCTGCGCACAGGCCACCGCCGTCACCATCTTGGCGCCGTCCTTGGCGATGCCGCCGGCTTCGTACTTCTTGCCAACCATGAAGCCCGCGATGTTCTGCAGGAAGAGCAGCGGAATGCGCCGCTGGCAGCACAGCTCGATGAAATGCGCCGCCTTCATCGCGCTTTCGGAAAACAAGATGCCGTTGTTGGCGACGATGC
>DIZC01000093.1 GCA_002429315.1 Alphaproteobacteria bacterium UBA6038 | reverse complement strand
AGATGTGTATAAGAGACAGCTGCGAAGCCGTGCAGCGCAATCTCGACGCCGGTATCTATCAGGCCGGGCGCCTGTCGCCCAAGCACGAGATGGGCGTGGCCTGGTTTCAGCGGCAGATCCAGCGCGCCGATGGCTGATCCTGCGAGTTGCGCGCCTGCAAACGATTCGCGATAAGCTCGCCGAATGACCGATATTGCCGAACAAGACGCGGCTTTGACCGATGCGGAAATTCAGGCGGCGCTGAAGCAGGCGCTCGAGCTTCTGAATCGGAAAGAGATGGTTGCGGCGGAAGCGGCGCTGGACCGCATTCTCTGCGAGCGATCCGAAGAGCCCGATGCGCTGCAGCTGATGGGCGTGCTGCGCCGCCTGCAGGGCCGCCACGCGGACGCGGAAGCCTTCTACCGCCGCGCCATTGTCGCCAACCCTAACCTGCCTCAGGTGCATCACAATCTCGGCAATCTGCTGCGCGCGGTCGGCCGCAATGAAGAAGCCGCGGCCGTGCTGCGCGAGGCGATCCGGCTCAAGCCCAATTATGCCGAAGCCTATTTGACTCTCGGACTGGCGCTGCAGGCGGCCGGCGATTTCCCGGCGGCGGAAAAGGCGTTTCGCGACGGGCTGCGCCTGCAACCGAACTGGCTGATGCTGAAGCAGTGCCTGGGCGGCGTGCTGAACGAACAGAAGCGGGCGGAAGAGGCTGAGGCCGTGCTGCGCCCGGCCATCGCGTTGAGCACGCGCGATCCCCGCCAGACCGCCGCCCTGATGCACAATCTCGGCGTCTCGCTGAAGCTGCAGCGCCGCTATCGCGAGGCGCTGGAGTGTTTCGATGGCGCCCAGAAGCGGGCACCCGACATGCCGGCCGCCGATTACAATCGCGGCAACGTGCTGCAGCAATTGGGGCTGCTGGAAGAAGCGGTGGACTCCTATCGCGCCGCCATCGCACGCAACCCGCTTGACCTCCTCGCCCACCACGATCTCAATCAGCTGCTCTACCGGCTGGAGCGCAACGACGAATTCCTGCGCTCCTACGACGAGGCGGCGTTCCTCTATCCCGAAATCGGCTTGTTGCCGATGTACAAGGCGACTTTCCTGTTTCAGCAGGGAGAATACGAGGCAGCGCGGGAACACTATGAGCGCGCGGCCGCCCTGCTGTCCGACCACGTGACGCCGCATGACGGACTGGCCCTCATCTTCGCCCGCACCGGAGACTTCGAAGCGGCGATCCGCGAGCACGAGATCACCGTCAGGATGGAGCCGGAGAATGCGCATGCCTGGGTCAATTTCTCCGAGACCCTGATCCGGGCCGGCGATGCGAAGAAGGGTCTCGCCGCGGCGGAGCGCGCGATGACGATTGCGCCGGAGGATCAGCATGCGCTCGCCATGTGGGGCCTGGCGCTGCGTACGCTCGACGATGCGCGGGAGGAATGGCTGAACGACTACGAGCGGTTCGTGCAGGTGTTCGAGCTCAATCCGCCCGCCGGCTACGCGGACATGGAAAGCTTCAACCGCGACCTCAACGCCTATCTCGACCGACTGCATCGCGACCGCCGCGAATGCATCGACCAGACGCTGCGCGGCGGCACGCAAACACTCGACGATATATTCGGCACCGGGCATGACATCGTCGAGCGCCTGCGCGAGAAAGTCGACGAAGCGGTCGCGGCCTACATTCAGCGCATGAAGGAAGACGCGGAGCACCCGCTGTTGCGGCGGCGGCACCCGGCGTTTCGCTATGCGGCTTCATGGTCGTCGCGGCTGCGCGATTGCGGGTTTCACACCAACCACGTGCACCCCAAGGGCTGGATCAGCTCGGCCTACTACATCGCGGTGCCGGAGGCCGCGGAAGACGCGCACCAGAAGCAGGGCTGGATCAAGTTCGGAGAGCCCGCGTTCGACGCCGGGTTTGCCGAGCCGGTGCGCCGCGCCATCCAGCCCGTGCCGGGCAAACTGGTGCTGTTCCCGTCCTACATGTGGCACGGCACCGTGCCGTTCCGCTCACCCAACGCCCGCACCACCATCGCCTTCGACGTGGTGCCGAAGTAAGTCTTACTTGCTGGGCGACTTGAGCCCTGCGTCCTTCAAAATCGCGTTCAATGTCCCGATCGGGATGTCTCCGCTGTGGATTGGCAGCACAACCCGCCTCTTCGAAACGGGATGTTTGAAAATTGCGTGGCTCCCCGACTGCCGCGTGAACACAAAGCCATTGCGTTCGAGAATTCGACGGAGCTCGCGAGGCGTCACAGGAATTCCTAACTGCGCAGCGTCTCGACCAAAGCCGCAGTTGCACCGGCCGCGCAACGCACCGAGCGCAATCTAGGCACGACGCCGGGCGGGGTTCACTTGATGCCCAATGCGCTGCCCGGGAAGGAGCGACTCCTCTATCACGTCGTCCAGATAAAGCCGTACCGCGTCTTTGAGATTGTTCAATGCCTCGGCGCGGGTTGCTCCGTGCGTATGGCAGCCGGGCAGTTCCGGGCTCCAAGCATGGTAGCCTTTGCTGTCCTTTTCGAGCTTGAACGAGATCATGAGCGCATTCTGACCGGGACGAGCGGCTGCTGTCCATCGCAATCCGACAGCTGCCGCGATAGCATTGCCCCGCACAGGGAGGGGAGCAAGAGCATGTCGGGCATGATCATACTGGCCATTCTGGCGGCGGGGTTCGCCGCCACGTTCACCGACTGGCTGTTCATGGGCGTGCTGTTTCATGACCGCTACATGAAATATCCCGAGGTTTGGCGCGAGGGCATTGTTGGCGGGAAGGATCGCACGGCGGTGATCTATTCCTGCGCGCTCGACTTCGTGGCCGCCGCGGGCATCGTGGCGCTGTGCGTTCTGGCCGACATCCACACCCTGTGGCCGGCGATCGGCGTGGCGGTGTTCGCGTGGCTCGCCGGACCTCTTGTCATCACGATCACCAACGGCTTCTTCATGAAGATCGACTGGGCGGTAATCGGCGCGCATTGCGCCGGATATCTTGTTCGCTTCCTGCTTGCCGGAATCGCGGTAGCGATTTTTCTCTGAGTTTTTACCAGCGCCAGTCCCGCGCGAAACTTTGCGACAGCGCCCGCGACAAAGCGCGACGAGTCCGCATTGCCTGTGGCGTTCGCCTGCGCGGTAATCGCAGCCATCGGGGGAAGCGATGGTCGCTCACGTTTACACAGTGGCGTTTCAGGGCATCGAGGCGCGGGAGGTGGACGTTCAGGTCCACGTCGCCAATCAGGCCAACATCAACAACCCATTCAGCATCGTGGGGCTTGCCGACAAGGCGGTGGCGGAAAGCCGCGAACGGGTGCGCGCCGCGCTATCGGCCATTGGGCTGGCGCTGCCGCACCAGAAGATCACCATCAACCTTGCGCCGGCCGATCTGCCGAAAGAGGGCAGCCATTACGACCTGCCGATCGCGCTGGGGCTGCTCGCCGCGATGGGCGTTCTGCCCGCCAGCGAAATGGCCGGATATACCGCGATGGGCGAGCTGTCGCTCGACGCGCAGATCACGCCGGTGGCCGGCGTGCTGCCCGCCGCGTTGGCGGCATCAGAGGCGAGCCGCGGCCTGATCTGCCCGGCCGCGTGTGGGCCGGAAGCGGCGTGGGCCGGCGGGCTCGATATCATCGCGGCACCATCGCTGATCGCCATCGTCAATCACATGAAGGGCGTGCAGGTGCTGAACCCGCCTGCTGCAAAGATCGCCGAGGAGAACGGCGCATTTGCCGATCTGCACGACGTGAAGGGGCAGGAGACGGCCAAGCGCGCCCTGGAGATCGCCGCGGCCGGCGGCCACAACATGCTGATGATCGGGCCGCCCGGCGCCGGCAAATCGATGTTGGCCGCGCGACTGCCGGGCTTGCTGCCGCCGCTCGACGCGCGCGAGGCGCTGGAGATTTCCATGGTGCAGTCGCTGGCAGGCGAATTGCGCGACGGCGCGATCTCGCGCAGGCGCCCGTTCCGCAATCCGCATCATTCCGCCTCCATGGCGGCGCTTACCGGCGGCGGCTTGCGGGTGAAGCCCGGCGAAGTGTCCCTCGCCCATTTGGGTGTGCTGTTTCTCGATGAGCTGCCGGAGTTCCAGCGCGCGGTGCTGGATTCGCTGCGGCAGCCAATGGAAACCGGCGAAGCAGTGGTGGCGCGCGCCAATGCGCATGTCCGCTATCCGGCGCGCTTCCAGCTGGTGGCGGCGATGAATCCCTGCCGCTGCGGCTATCTCTCCGAACCGGCGCAGGCGTGCGGCCGGGCGCCCAAATGCGGCGGCGATTACCAGGCGCGGCTCTCCGGTCCGCTGCTCGACCGCATCGACATCCATGTCGAGGTGAACGGCGTCTCGGCGCAGGATCTGGCGCTGCCGCCGCCGGCCGAGGGCACCGCCGCCGTGGCAGAACGGGTGGCGAAAGCACGGGCTATGCAGCGCGAGCGCTACAACAGCACCAGCGTCCGCACCAATGCGGAGGCGGAAGGCGAAGTGCTGGACCGTGTTGCCATGCCCGACGCCGCAGGCAAGCGCCTGCTCACCGATGCCGCGGACGCCATGCGGCTGACGGCGCGCGGGTATCATCGCGTGCTGCGCGTGGCCCGCACCATCGCCGACTTGGCGGGTGCGCAAGCCGTGCAGCGCGCCCACATCGCCGAAGCCCTCAGCTACCGGCGCCTCTCGCATCTGCACTGATCGACCGGAGCGGGGCTTACGGGCCTTGCAGCTGGCCTTGCGCCGGGCGCCAGATCACCGGGGGTTCCACGGGCACAGCATCGACCTCGGGCGTGCGGGCGGATTGCGCCGGCATTCCCAACCAACCCTGAAACATCGTTTTCAGCGCCGATTTGACCCTGCGCCACAGAGTGGGCCGATCGATGATGACATAGACCTTGCGAACGTCCTCGTTGATCTCCCACACCCCGGTGGAATTCGCCGGCAGCCAGATGGTGTCGCCGGCCTCGATATCGATCGGATTGCCGTCCGCCGGAATGAAGCGGGCGCGGCCTTTGATGAAATGCGCGAACTCTTCCTGCACGACGGTGCGCTGCCAGCGGCCGGGCGAGCATTCCCAGATGCCCATGCTGTCGACGCCGGGGATTTCGTCGATGTACTTCTTGCCCACGAGGGCTGCGGGAGGCCAGCTGAGCGGCTGCTGGACCGGGCCCAGAGGGTGCAGATCTTCGCTGGGGATTTGAGCAGCCTGCCGAATGAGAATTGCCATGCGCGATCATGCTCCCGAAGAATTCCGTGACGCTCGTATCCCATTAAGGGATGATGACATTAATTTAATCTGAAGGCGGGTGACGGCGTGAGGGCTGTCCTCGCCTGGCACAACTGCGTTGATTTCGCTCTCTTGGACTGCAAGAGACGAACCCTATGGCAAACCGGCTTTTGCGCGGCTTCGCAGTGTTGTTGGGGCTTCTGGCCCCGCTCGCAGCGGTCAGAGCGGAACACCCGGTGACGGTGTTCGCGGCAGCCTCGCTGAGCGATGTGCTTGAGGCCGTGGGTCACGCGTACGAAGCGCAAGGCGGCGGACAGGTGGTGTTCTCGTTTGCCTCCTCTTCGGCGCTGGCGCGGCAGATCGAAGCCTCGGGGGGCGCCGATATCTTCATTTCGGCCGACCGGGACTGGATGGACGAACTCGGCAAGCGTGGACTGCTGGCGCCGGGCACCCGGCGAAATCTGGCCGGCAATCGGCTGGTGCTGGTCGCGCCGGTTGGCTCCAATGTGGCTGTCAAAGTTGCGCAGCACTTCGATTTGCCGGCGGCGCTGCATGGCGGACGACTCGCGCTCGCCGATCCGGATTCGGTGCCCGCCGGCAAATATGCGCGGGCGGCGCTGACGGCGCTCGGCGTTTGGGAGTCCGTCGTGCCGCATCTGGCGCCGGCCGAGAACGTGCGCGCCGCACTTGCCTATGTGGCGCGCGGCGAAGCGCCGCTTGGGATCGTCTACGCGACCGACGCGAAAGCCGAGCCGCGCGTGAAGATCGTGGCCACGTTTCCGGACGGCACGCACCCGCCCATCGTCTATCCCGCGGCCCTGCTGAGCGGCGCACAGCCGCAGGCGAAGGCGTTCCTCGCCTTTCTGACGGGTGCGAAGGCGCGCGCGATCTTGGCGCGCGCCGGATTCCTCACACTTCCCGCCGGCGTCCCAGCCACCATGCGATGACGAGGCCGGCCACGAACGCGCCCACAATGTCGGTGACGAACGCCGCCATCGTGTAGCTCGCCGGAAACCCGAACCAGATCCAGTAGGAGGCGTTGGTCATCAACGTTCCGGACACGCCGATCAGCGTCACGAATCCGACGCGGCCGAAAAAGGTGCCCACGACCGCGAGCGAGACCAGGAATGCCGCGATCAACGCCTGGATGAGTTCCTTTACGAACTCCTCGATCATCGGCCCCACCATGTCCGTCACGCCGTGACCCGGCGGATGGTAGAGCAGCAAGCCCGACGGGTTTGCCTTTATCGCCGCCGCCGATTTCTGCATCATCTGCGGGTCCTTGGGATCGACCCAGGGAAAGAAATACAGCCCGTCCTTTTCGCCGTTCGACGCCTGCATCGCGGACAGCACCGCTGCTTCGCCCGGCATCTGGCTGAAACCAATCTGCCCCAGGGGCAATGCCACATGGGCGATGGACGTCCAGATGAACATGGCGATGCCGCCGAGAATCCCGGCGACGACCACACGCATTGTCATGATGTTCCCCTCCTGAACCGCGGCGACGATAGCGCCTTTGCAGGCGCGACGGGAGTGTCCTTTCGCCGTGCTTGGCGGGGTGCCGCCGATGCCGTAACAATCGCGGGGAGAGCCACAGGGGGCGGGCGTGAAAGGCTTTCGGCCGGTTCATCTCCTACTGATCGTTCCGCTGATCGCGATGCTGTGGGTGCCGTCCTACAACCGCGCGGACCCGGAAATCGCCGGCGTGCCATTCTTCTACTGGTACCAGCTGCTGTGGATTCCGCTGGGCTCGCTCCTGCTCGCGCTGGTCTATTGGGCCGAGGCGCGGGCCAGCCGGAAGACGAAATAGCGATGCGCAGCTGGACCGCGCTGGGCGTCTTCGTGGCGCTGGTGGCGTTCGTTACCCTGCTCGGCTTCTTCGCGTCGCGCTGGCGCAGGGGAGATCTGACGCAGCTGGCGGAATGGGGTTTGGGCGGACGGCGCTTCGGCAGCGTCATCGTGTGGTTCCTGTTGGGCGGCGACCTCTACACCGCCTACACCTTCATCGCCGTGCCGGCGCTGATGTTCGGCGCCGGCGCGCCCGGCTTCTTCGCGGTGCCATACACCATCCTCGTCTATCCGCTGATGTTCGCCGTGTTCCCGCGGCTGTGGTCGGTGGCGCGCGCCAAGGGCTACGTGACGGCGGCAGACTTCGTGCGGGGCCGCTTCGGTTCCGACACGCTGGCGCTTGCCGTGGCAGTGACGGGAATCGTTGCCACCATGCCTTACATCGCGCTGCAACTGGTCGGCATCGAAGTGGTGCTCGAAGGTCTCGGCATTCATGGCGAATGGCCGCTCATCATCGCGTTCGCGGCGCTCGCGGCCTACACCTACACCAGCGGCCTGCGCGCGCCCGCGATGATCGCCGTGGTGAAGGATATGCTGATTTACGTCACCGTCATCGTTGCGGTGATCGTGATTCCCGAACAGCTAGGCGGCTATGGCAAGATTTTCGCCAGCGTGCCACCGCCGAAGCTGCTGCTGGCGCCCGCGACGGCGGGGAACCTGGGCGCGCAATCGGCATATGCCACGCTGGCCCTCGGTTCGGCCCTGGCTCTGTTCCTCTATCCGCACGCGATCACCGGTGTGCTGAGTTCGTCCAGCCGGGAAGTGATCCGGCGCAATGCGGTGGCGCTGCCCGCCTATTCCATCGCGCTTGGGCTGATTGCCCTGCTGGGCACCATGGCCATCGCTGCCGGCGTGCACGCGATGCCGGAGTTCGCCGCCGGGTTCAAGGCGTTCGGTGCCAACTACGCGGTGCCGGCGCTGTTCCTGCATGCGTTTCCCGCGTGGTTCGTAGGCGTGGCGTTCGCCGCCATCGCCATCGGCGCGCTGGTGCCGGCCGCCATCATGTCCATCGCCTGCGCCAATCTCTTCACCCGCAACATCTACCGCGCGTATTTCCGGCCAGTCTGCACGCCGGCGCACGAAAGCCAGGTGGCGAAGATCGTCTCGCTGATTGTGAAGGCCGGCGCGCTGGTGTTCGTGATCGCGCTGCCGTCGCAATATGCCATCGAGCTGCAGTTGCTGGGCGGCATCCTGATCATCCAGACGCTGCCCTCGGTGCTGCTCGGCCTCTACACACGCTGGCTTCATCCATACGCACTGCTGATCGGATGGCTCACGGGAATCGCAAGCGGCGTCGCCATGTGGGCGAACCTTGGTTTCACCAAGACGACGTACGCTCTCGAACTCTTCGGCGTCACCATTCCTTGCTACGCCGCCCTCTCGTCACTGATCCTGAACATCGCCATCAGCGTGGCACTTAGCTTCGTGCTGAACGCCGTCGCCGAAACCCGAGCCGATACCACGGCGGCCGACGATTATGCCTAAAGCGAATTCGGTTTGATCGAGCGGCAAGCCGAGTGCCGGCTTGCGACACAATTCACGCGGAGGACGCGGAACTCTTCGCCCTTGTTTGCTTGCCCGCATCACAGATCTGAACAGCGTAACGCGATCTCGCTCTGCGTCCTCCGCATCCTCCGCGTGGAAATCCTGCCAGCGCGGGATCGATCTCTCAAGCGCTACCCGAAGCGGCCGGTGATGTACTGCTCGGTTTGCTTTTCTGCCGGCGCGGTGAACACCTGGTCGGTGGCGCCGAACTCGACCAGTTCGCCCAGATACATGAACGCAGTGTAGTCCGAGGTGCGCGAGGCCTGCTGCATGTTGTGGGTGACGATGACGATCGTGTACTCGCTGGACAACTCGTCCATCAGCCCCTCAATCTTCGCCGTGGAAATCGGATCGAGCGCCGAGCACGGCTCGTCCAGCAGAATCACCTCCGGCTTCGTCGCGATGGTGCGGGCTATGCACAATCTCTGCTGCTGACCGCCGGACAGGCTGAGGCCCGATTCGCGCAGCTTGTCTTTCACCTCGCCCCACAACGCCGCGCGGCGGAGCGCCTGCTCGACGCGCCCGTCCAACTCCGATTTGGGCAGTCGCTCGTAGAGATTTATGCCGAACGCAACATTGTCGTAGATCGTCATCGGGAACGGCGTCGGCTTCTGGAACACCAT
>DIZC01000129.1 GCA_002429315.1 Alphaproteobacteria bacterium UBA6038 | reverse complement strand
GTCCTTGAACAGCTCGCGCAGCGGCTCCACCAGCTTCATCTTCATGCGTTCGGGCAGGCCGCCGACGTTGTGATGCGACTTGATGGTGGCGGACGGCCCGCCGATGGCGGAGGTGCTTTCGATCACGTCCGGATAGAGCGTGCCCTGCGCGAGGAATTCCGCGCCGCCGATCTTGTGCGCCTCCTCGTCGAACACATCGATGAAGGTGGCGCCGATGATCTTGCGCTTCTTCTCGGGATCGCTGATTCCGGCGAGCCGCGACAGGAACAGCTCGGAGGCTTCGGAATGGACCAGCGGAATGTTGTAATGGCCCCGGAACAGGGACACGACCTCGTCCGCCTCGCCGGCGCGCATCAATCCGGTGTCGACGAAGATGCAGGTGAGCTGGTCGCCGATGGCCTCGTGAATCAGCACCGCCGCGACGGAGGAATCCACCCCGCCCGACAGCCCGCAGATCACCCGCGCGTTGCCTACCTGCTTGCGGATGCGCGCGATGGCGTCGTCGCGGAACGCATGCATGTTCCAGTTGGGCGCGATGCCGGCGATGTTGACGACGAAGTTGCGATAGATGGTGGCGCCGCGCGGCGTGTGCACCACCTCGGGATGGAACTGGATGCCGTAGAGGCGGCGCTTTTCGTCGGCGATCACCGCGAACGGCGAATTCTCCGATGTGGCAACGACGGAGAATCCGGGCGGGATGGCGGTGATCTTGTCGCCGTGGTTCATCCACACCGGCTCGCGGTCGCCGATCTGGCCGAGGCCTTCGAGCAGCGGCGACGCGCGTTCGATCACGATGTCGGCGCGGCCGAATTCGCGATGATGCCCGCCTTCCACCTTGCCGCCTAGCTGCGCCGCCATCGTCATCTCGCCGTAGCAGATGCCGAGCACCGGCACGCCCATCTCGAACACCGCCTGCGGCGCGCGCGGCGTGTGATCCGCCGTCACGCTGGCCGGTCCGCCGGAGAGGATGATGGCCTGCGGGCGCGCGGTGGCGAGCGCGGCGTCCGCCTTGTCGAACGGCACGATTTCGCAATAGACGCCGGCCTCGCGCACGCGCCGCGCGATCAGCTGCGTCACCTGGCTGCCGAAGTCGATGATGAGAACGGGAATCGTCATGGCAGGATGTAGCCGAGGGGGTGAGATGCTGTCCAGCCATCTGCGCGGCAGTGTAGCTTGCCGATCGTCTGGGTGAGCCCCCTTCCCGTCGAGATGATCCCCGGATCGAGGTATGGTGGCTGAGGCACACGGCGAAAAGACGAGAGAGAATCCACCATGATCAAAGACGAAGATGTGTTGGCTGCCCTGGACAAACCCCGCGCCGTTTATGCGCTGCAGCAGCGGCTTGATCCCAGCAACAAGAGCACGGACGCGCTGCAGGAACAGCTGCTGCGCATGCGGGCCGAGGGGAAGGTGAAATTCGACATACACAAGGGCAAATGGAGCAAAGCGTGATGCCGGCGTCCCCGTGCCAAACTCGAATGTGAAGCCTATTCAGGCGGTGCCTGTGCCCGCCGCGACCGGGCAAGGACCGCAGCGAAAAAACCGTCGGTGCCGGTGGTGAACGGGGTGGCACGGAAGAACTGATCCATGCCCGGCGGCGGCTCGGTTTTGGTTGATTCGGCCCATACGCCGCGCGCGGGGCGAATCGCGAAATCGGGATGTCGTTCGAGAAACGTGGTGATCTGGTCCTCGCTCTCGCACGGCAGAAGAGAACAGATAGCGTAGATCAGCCGGCCGCCGGGTCTGGTTTGCCGCGCGCCGTCGTCCAGCAGGTGACTTTGCGTTTTCTTCAGCGCTTCGAGCCGCTCCGGCGTGAGCCGCCAGCGCAGCTCCGGCTGCCTGCGCCACGTCCCCGTCCCGCTGCACGGCGCATCGATGAGGACGCGGTCGAACAGCATCCCATTCGGAGAGCGGGGGAGAATGATGGTGACACCCGCACGTTTCGCGCGGTCCCAAATCTGGGCAAGGCGCCGTTCATCGATGTCGCGGGCGACGATCTCGCCTTCATTCCGCATCTGCGCCGCCAAAGCCAGCGCCTTGCCGCCGGCACCCGCGGCAAGATCGAGCACACGCATGCCGGGTTTGGCACCCACCAGCAGCGCCGCGATTTGCGAGGCTTCGTCCTGCAGCTCGAACGCGCCGGACGTGAACAGCTTTGTCTTCTCCAATCCGCTGACGCCCGCAGGAACGCGAATGGCGAATGGCGAGTAGCGAGTGGGATTTGCGTCGTAGCCTTCGACGCGAAGCTCTTTGAGAACGTCCGTGCGGTTTGCCTTGAGCGCGTTGACGCGCAGATCGATGGACGCACGGGATTGCAGCGCACGCATTTCGCCCAGCAAGCGCTCGCCGAACGCACGGCGCAGCTCTGGCTCCAGCCATGGCGGATATTCGCCTTGCACATGCAAGGGCGGTTCGCCTCGCGGCGGCGAATTGGTGGCGTCGATTTCAGACGCGCTCAGTGGCGGCGGGCCGTAGCCATCGCCGCGGAAAAGTGCGGTGATAGAGTCTCGCGTTTGCCCCTCGCTCAGCAGCGAAGCGATCACCAACGCGCGCGGGGTTTCGCTTTGCATGCGCCAGGCGAAGGAATTGCGATGGCGCAGCACATCGAACACGCGCTCGGCAATCGCCGCGCGGTCTTTCGATCCCGCATAGCGCCGCCTGCGGAACCAGTCGCGCAGGAAACGATCGGCCGGCGACGCAGTGGTTTCGAAGTCTTGCAAAATCTCGATCGCCGCCCGCACGCGCGCCGCCGGCGTCATGGAGTGCTACAGGCCCGCTGAATCATGTAAGGAGTTCTACCGTTCAGCCGAGAGCGACGCCATGTCGACCACCTATGATGCTCTGCGACGGCCGCGCACGGTCGTTGTCGGCGCCGGCTTTGCCGGCATCGAAGTGGCGCGGGCTTTGGGCAAGGCAGGATTGCCCGTAACCATCATCGACCGTCAGAACCACCATCTGTTTCAGCCGCTTCTCTATCAGGTGGCAACGGCCGCGCTGTCGCCCGCCGACATCGCGGAACCGATCCGCAAAATGCTCGGCCGCTACGCCAGCGTGGAGGTGATGCTCGGCGCGGTGACGGCCATCGACACACAGGCCCGAAAGGTGACGCTCGCCACCGGAACGGACGTGCCGTTCGACATTCTCGTGCTCGCGACCGGCGCCATGCACGGTTATTTCGGCCACGAGGAATGGTCCGGATTCGCGCCCGGCCTCAAGACCATCGAAGACGCACGCCGCATCCGCTCGCGCCTGCTGCTCACCTTCGAAAAAGCCGAGATGAGCGCCGATGTCACCGAGCAGGAAAGGCTGATGACGATTGCGGTGATCGGTGGCGGTCCAACGGGCGTGGAGCTGGCCGGGTCTATTGCGGAGCTTGCGCGATACACGTTGGCGCGCGATTTCCATCGTATCCGGCCGCAAACGGCGACTGTCCTTCTGTTGGAGGCGGGGCCGCGGATTCTCACGGCATTTCCAGAGAACCTGGCGGCCTATGCACAGACCAAACTGAAGACGCTGGGCGTGACGGTGCGGACGAATTGCGCGGTCGAGCGAATTGAAAATGGTGCCATCGTTGCGGGGGGCGAGAAGATTAGCGCGGGCTTGGCAATCTGGGCCGCGGGTGTCACAGCATCGCCACTGGGCAGCTTGCTGGGCGTTGCGACGGATCGGGCCGGACGCATTTCTGTCGATCGCCAATTGTCCGTGCCCGGACTGAAAGACATCTATGTGCTCGGCGATCTGGCGCTCACGCCGGACGAACACGGCAATCCGCTGCCGGGCTTGGCTCAGGTGGCGAAACAGGAAGGTGGGTATCTCGGCCACGCGCTCGCGAAACGGATCCGGCGCGGCGCCGCGCCGAAGCCCTTCGTGTTCCACAATCGGGGAAACACCGCGATCATCGGGCGCCATGCTGCGGTGTTCGATTTCGGCTGGTGGCGGTTGAAGGGATGGTTCGCCTGGGGCTTCTGGGCGCTGATCCACGTGTATCTGCTGGTCGGCTTTCAACACCGGCTGATGGTGGCCATCCAATGGCTGTGGCGGTACCTCACCTACGAGCGCGGTGCGCGGCTGATCGCGGAGAACGTCGAGGCCTAGCCGCCCCAGACGCGCACCGCCACATAGAGCACGCCGGCGCCAAGCAGAGTCATGACCGTCGTAGCGGCGCGGGGATGGGCGTGCTGGCTTTCGGGAATGAGGTCGGAGGCGCCCAGATAGAGGAAGCAGCCGCCGAACACGCCCAGCACCAATCCGATGCTGGATGGCGGAATGCGGAACAGCAAGGTCGATGCCGCGCCGGCCACCGGCGCGCATGCATCGAGAAGCAGCCACGGCAATGCCTGCCGCAGCTTGCCGCCGCCGCGGAGAATGAAGGCGACGGTATTGATCCCGTCGGAGAAATCATGCGTCACCACCGCGGCGGTCACGATCGCGCCGACCACGGGCGACGCCTGAAACCCCGCGCCGATCGCCACGCCGTCGAGAAAGCTGTGTGCCGCCAAGGTCAGCGCGCCGAACGCGCCGCGCGCCGGCGGCGCGTCGTGTTGCGCGTGCGCATGATCGTCATGGGTGTGCGGATGCAGCAGGATCAACCGATCGATAATCAGATAGGCGAAGAAGCCCGCGGCGACAAACAGCGTCAACGTTGCGGGGCCATAATGGCCGTCCGCCAATGACATCGATTCCGGCAAGAGATCGAACAGCGCCACGCCGATCACCGCGCCGGCGGAAAATCCCAAAATGAGATGCAGCCGATCGCGAAACCGCAACGCAAACACCCCACCCAGCAGGGTGGCGGCGAACGCGAGTCCGGAGATGAGGAGCACGGACATAACTACATCAAATCACTCTTTCCCCTCTAGAGAAGAGGATACAGGGTGAGGATCGCTCCAGAAAGCAGGGACCGGAGATCAGGCCTGCATTCTGACCGCCCCTCGCGCAACCGGGATAGTTGGAGCATTCGGGCGTGACCACCGGGTCGTGAACCGTGGCTTTCCCGCACGCCGGCGCCGGCGATGCACGTGATTAGCATTGGCATGAACTCGGCGCGAACCGCACCTACCAAATGTCTTGATGTAGCGGGAGCTTGGACGTAATTCAGAGTTCCTTGCAATTCGACGCGCGCTCCAAAGAAACTGGTGCTAGCTTTTCTACCCTCCAGCGTCTATCATAGAGCGAACTTCGCACGGTGGTCTGCCGGAGCCACAATGTTATGCCTGTTCTTAATTGGATATCGAGTACCGAGAACAGATTGATTGCCTGCGCCGATTCAAATAAATGGTTCGAGCCAATAGAAGGAGAATCGTTCCCCGTCATTCCTGCAACATTGGTTCGTGATTTGGCCATAAGCAACGGTCGAACTGGATCGCGGCGGCTACCGTATGCTCATCCGAGTCCCCTTCTGATACGCGGTGCCTTGATAACCGGAGAGCTCAATCTGCAGGGCATGACTCTAAGTCGAACTATCTGGTTCGAGAACTGCCGCTTCGATGGTTTTGTCCATCTTTCGGATTGCGTGGCAAAAACACTCAGTTTTACCAAATCGCATTTGCCTAAAGGGCTGCGCGCAAGGCGCATGCAGGTCAAGGGAAGCCTCTTTCTTAACGGCGGATTTGTCGCTGACGACGAGGTCGACCTCGACGATGTCTCACTCGATGGAAACCTTGAATGCACTGGCGGAACCTTCAATACAGCACCCGATAGGCAATGCGCACTGACCGCTATCCATGCGCGGGTCGGCGGGAGCGTCAACCTCAATAGTGACGATAGGCTGGGAAAATTCATAGCGAGAGGCAAAGTTACAATCGACGGCGCGAACATCGAAGGCGACCTCGAATGCGCAGGTGGATTCTTTGAAAAGACGTTCCAGGCTCAAGGCCTGTCGTGCCGCGGTCTTTATCTCAACAATGGCTTCACGGGCAAAGGTCCGGTCGATTTCATGGGTTTGTTTGCTCGGGGGCAGGTGAGTTGCCGAGGCGGGAATTTTCTGCACGAATGCGCGAATTGGAAAGAAAAAGAGGACGAGGACGATTTTTCCCTCCGACTGCGCTTCGCGGAAATCGGTTCGGGCCTGCTCTTTGATAAAGCGGAAAGCGGCATATCGGACCATCCGCACGCGCACGCCACCATTTGCGGCATACTGGACCTCAGCCACGCAAAATGCGTCGTCTACCGTGATTCTCGCGATTCCTGGCCGCCGCCGGGCAAATTGCAGCTCGACGGATTTACTTATGAACACTTTCACGATTGCCCCACCGACTGGGAAACGCGGCGGGACTGGCTGAAACTTCAACAGCGGGACAGCACACATGGCACGTTCCACCCGCAACCCTGGACACAAACGATCAAAGTGTTGCGCGATACAGGTTGCGACCTGGATTCGAGGAAATTGGCTATTTGCCGCGAAGTCGAATTAGCGCGCAGCAATCGTTGGACGATTTCTTTGGAGCGAGGGGCCTTAAGAAAACTGTTTCTAAATATCCCTGGTCTCTGGAATGGATTTTTGCGCTACGCGGTCGGTTACGGATACGAGCCTTGGCGCGCATTATACTGGTCTCTCGGTTTTTTCGCGTTCGGTTGGCTCGTCTTCGCGACTGCTGCGAACCTGGGCTACATGGCGCCGCGCGAGAGCAGCGTGCAGATTCACCTTACGGATGTTCCACTTAATGGCTCTCCTAAGCGCCACCTTCCGCAGGAGTACCCACGTTTCAATGCACCACTGTACGCGTTGGACGTCTACCTGCCGATCATTGAGCTCGGCCCGGACAAGGCGTGGGAACCCTCGGACGTGCAGATAGGACACCGGCGAAACACAAAAGATGATGGATGGACGCAGTTCATCCGACTTGTTCTCGGACACGACTGGACGACGACAGGTGTGCGAGCAGAGAAGGCTAGAGCACGATCCAGTCAGA
>DIZC01000031.1 GCA_002429315.1 Alphaproteobacteria bacterium UBA6038 | reverse complement strand
AGGATGGCGGCGGGAAAGAAGATCGAGTTGAGCGATTGGGTGTAATACGCATTGATGGTCGGCGGTGTCATGTTCCATTCGTTGCGATCGACCGGCCGATCGATGCGATCGAGCCGGTAGCGCCACTCGAATACGTCGCTGCGCTCGATGTCGCCGACCAGGTCGTTGCGGTCGATGCGGAGGCCGGAATAGTCGCGCCACTTGTCGGGATAGCCGATATGCGGCCGGAACGCGTGCAGCTTTTCCAGCGCCTTCTGCCTGGTTGCCTCGGTCATCCAGCCGATGGTGCGGATGTCGGCGTCGTAGGCCTTCAGCAGGTTGGTAACGAGCGCCTCGGCTTTGGCCTTGGATTCGGGCGGGAAATATTTGGCGACATAGAGCTTGCCGAGGGGATGGCCGAGCCGAGCATCGATCAAACGGACGGCCCGGATGGCGCGGTCGAGTTGCTGTGCCTGCCCGCTCAGCACCCGGCCGTAGAAATCGAAGTCGGCGGTGTCGATGGCGGAGGGAAGAAACGGCGCCATGTTGTGCAGGTAGTGCAGCGTCATCCAGTCGCGCCACACCGGCAGCGGCGTGTCGCGAAAGACCTTGGCCATGGCGGGAAAAGCCGTGTTCTCGCGAATGACGATCGTGCGCTCGCCCTGCGGCCCGGACAGCGACAGTCCTTCGGCCGCGAAAAAGGCGCGCCAGGGGAATTGCGGCGCAAATTTCTCCAGCGCCGAGACGGTCGTCGGATTGTAGGTCTTGTCGGCGTCGCGGCGGTCGGCGGCCGGCCAATGCGCCGTGGCGATGTCGTTTTCGAGCTTGTAGACGGCCCCGGCGCGCGCTTCGGGATTTTCGGGGCCGATCAAATGGAGCATGGTGGCGAGGTGCTTCTTGTAGGCATCGCGCGTGGCGGCGAGCTCCTTGTCGTCGCGCAGGTAATAGTCGCGATCCGGCATTCCGAGCCCGTCCTGCGTCACCGTCATCACATAGACGTTGGAGTTTTTCGGGCTGGGGATGACGCGGTCGCCAAACAGGCTGTCGGTGCCGCGGCTCTGATCGCCCATCGCGCGCGCCACGTCCTCGTAGCTGTTCAGCGCGGCGAAGGAATCGAGGTCCTTCTTGGCCGGCGCAAGCCCGGCGGCATCGATCTGCTTCTGGTCCACGAAAGCGTCGTACAGATCGCGGATCTTGCGTTCCTCGGCGTTCAGGTTCGCGCGCTTGCGCGCCTCCAATCCGGCGACGATCTCCCGCATCCGCTTTTCGCTGAGGATCTGCAGATCCTGGAAGGAGCCGGTGCTGGGCCGATCCGGCGGGATCACCGCGGTCTTCTGCCAGCTGCCGTTGACGTAGAGATAGAAGTCATCCCCAGGCCGGACCGACTTGTCCATGCTGGTGAGGTCGACGCCCCAGCTGCCGAATTGCGGATGCTGCGGTAGCTGATCGGCGGCGAAGGCCGATGAGATGACCGCAAGCGCGGCGAAACCATAAGCGACTGCCTTCATGCTCCGACCCCGTTGTTCCTACCAGAGATGCACGCGCTGATCCGGCGGCAGGTAGTATTTGTCGCCGGGCTTCACATCGAACGCGGCATACCATTCGTCCTGGTTGCGGGTCGCGCCGATGGGCCGGAACATGGCCGGGCTGTGCTCATTGGAAAGCAGTTGCTGACGCAGCGCCCCTTCGCGCATCTTCGAACGCCAGATCTGCCCATAGGAAAGATAGAAGCGCTGATCTCCCGTGAGGCCGTCAACCACGGGCGCTTCCTTGCCGCCGAGCGAAATGTGATAGGCCTTCAAGGCGATTGCGACGCCTGCGTTGTCGGCCACGTTCTCGCCCATGGTGAAGGCGCCGTTGATGTGCAGTCCGGGTAGCGGCTCGTAGGAGCTGTATTGCTCGCCGAGCGCTTTGGTCTTCGCCTCGAAGGTCTTCTTGTCGGCATCCGACCACCAGTTGGCCACATTGCCCTGCGCGTCGAATTTCGCGCCCTGGTCGTCGAAGCCGTGGCTGATCTCGTGCCCGATCACCGCGCCGATGCCGCCATAGTTCACCGCATCGTCGGCGTTCGGATCGAAGAACGGCGGCTGCAGGATCGCGGCAGGGAAGACAATCTCGTTGAAGAACGGATTGTCATAGGCGTTTACCGTCGGCGGCGTCATGCCCCATTCGGTCTTGTCGACCGGCTGGTCGATGCGCGTGAGCTGGCGGTTCCATTCGAATTCGGCAGCACGCTGCACGTCGCCCAGGAGGTCGTCGCGCCTGATGACGAGCGCCGAGTAGTCGCGCCAACGATCGGGATAGCCGATCTTCACCCCGAAACGGTGCAGCTTGTAGAGCGCCTTTTCCCGCGTGGCAGACGTCATCCAGGACAAGGTGCGGATATCGGCGTCGTACGCCTTGAGCAGATTGCTCACCAGCTCCACGGCCTTGGCCTTCGCCTCGGGCGGAAAGTACTTCGCCACATAGATCTTGCCGAGCGCCTCACCGATGTCGTCGTCCAGCAAGTGCGCAGCGCGCGTGGACCGGGGGAGCTGCCGATCGTTGCCCTGCAGCACCGTTCCATAGAATGCAAAATTCTCGTCATCGAACGCCTTCGGCAAATAAGCGGCATACGCATGCAGGTAATGCGCGGTCAGGTAGTCGCGCCACGTCTCGACCGGCGCCTCCGCAAAGATTTGCGCCAGCTTTGGGAAGGCCGATTTCTCCGCAACGATCAGCGTGCGCTCGCCTTTGGGGCCGTTGCGGGACACGCCGGCGGATTTCAGATAGGAATCCCAGGGGAATTGCGGCGCGAACGCCTTCAACTCCGAAACCGTCATCGGATTGAAAACCTTGTCCACGTCGCGGCGATCTTCGTTTGGCCAGGAGACCTGCGCGATCCGGTATTCGAGATCATAGACCCCCTGCGCCCGGCGCGCCGGGTCGCTCAGACCGGCCATTGTGAAGATAGTGGTCAGATGTTTCTTATAAGCATCGCGCGTCTTCTGGAGCGCTGCATCGTCCTTGAGGTAGTAGTCGCGATCCGGCATCCCCAAGCCACTTTGCCCTAGGGTCAGGATGTACTGATTGGTGTCCTTGGGGTTGAAGGCAACGCCGCCGCCAAACGGCCCATCCAGCTGCAGCATGGGCGAGCCCATGGCAGTTCCCACATCGTCCAGCGTCTTGAGGCTGGCGATGTAGTCCAGATCCTTCCTGGCCGGAGAGAGTCCCCGCGCATCGATCTGCTTCTGATCCATGAATGCATCGTACAAGTCCCGCAGCTTGCGTTCTTCCGCGGTGAGCTGTTTGGGCGGCTTGGCGTCCAGCGAGGCGGCGATTTCCTGCATGCGTTTCTCGCTCAGGATGCGCAGATCCTGGAACGAGCCGGTGCTGGACCGATCGGGAGGAATGACCGCAGTTTTGTACCAGGTTCCGTTCACGTGCATGAAGAAGTCGTTGCCCGGCCTGACGCTATTGTCGGTCGCGCTCAGATCGACGCCCCAGGTTCCGTACATCGTCTTGCCGGTGGGGGAGGCGAGCGCTGCCGTCACTGCGATTGCGCTCGCCGCCGCGAGCAAGAGGGCGCTTTTCATGAAATGTCTCCGCCAAGAAGGATCAAGAAGGCGAGAATGCCGCCAGCCGGTTCTGCGGTTGCATAGGGCCTCCCCGGGCTGCGGCGCAAGTCACGCAAGCGCGAGCGGCCCCCTTTTCCTGCAGCGCGGCTGCCACGGAACATCATGCGACAGTATGGGGACGCCGCCGCGGGTTTGAATCCGCAACTACTTTCCCTGAAATTCCGCGTGCCGCTTCTCATGGAAGGCGCGCAAGCCTTCGCGGAAATCCTCGCTGCGCCCGGCGGTCTCCTGGCCCTGACGCTCGCAGTCGAGCTGCGCGTCGAACGAATTGTGGGCGCTCAGCCAGTAGAGCTTGCGCACCGTTGCGAGCGAGACGGTCGGGCCATTGGCGAGCCGCGTGGCGAGTTTCAGCGATTCTTCCATCAGCGCTGCGTCGTCGAACACCCGGTTGATCAGGCCCCACTCCAGCGCCTTCTCTGCCAGCAGTTTCTCGGCCAGCAGCGACAGTTCGCGCGCCCGCGCAAAGCCGATGAGGCGCGGCAGCAGCCATGTCGAGCCGCCATCGGGCACCAGGCCGATGCGCGCGAACGCCTGCAGGAAATAGGCCGAGCGGGCGGCGCACACGATGTCGCCCATCAGCGCGATGCTCATGCCGATGCCGGCCGCCGCGCCGTTGACCGCGGTGACGACCGGCATGCGCAGGTCGCGCAGCTTGCGCAGGAACGGGTGGTAGAAGGAATCGAGTTCGGAGCCGACACCGGCGGGCTCGCCGCGCCGCTCCGCCACCTCGGCAAGGTTTGCGCCGGAGCAGAAGCCGCGCCCTTCGCCGGTGATCACCAGGGCGCGGAAGCCGCTGTCCGGCTTCTCGATCTCCTGCAGCGCCTGAAAGAGGCCGCGCACCATGGTCGGCGAGGCGGCGTTCAACACCTCCGGATGATTCATGGTGAGGATGGCGACGTTGTCGTGCGCCGTCAGGTAGGCCCGTTCGAAATCTTTGCGCATGGCATGCCCCAAGAGCTGTTGTGGAACAGCTTAGGCGGGCAGCGAGGTTCCGAAAAGGTCAGGCGGCGCGCGTGGCGGGCACGTCCGTCTGCGCGCTCAGGTGGGGATTGCTGCTTGGCGTGGCGGCTGCTCTACTTTGGCAAAGCCCGACGCGGGCGGGGATTGGAGGCTTTCCATGAGTGTTGCCGAAGCGCGGCCTGTTGTGTCGAACATGGCGCCCGCACAGTCGGACTCCGAGCGGCGCATGCGCGAGGTCCTTGACGCACAAAGGCGTGCGCATCTGAAGGACGGCCCGCCGAGCGCCACCAAGCGGAGCGAGTGGCTCGACCGCGCGATTGCGCTGCTGGTCGGGCACAAGGAGGCGATCGCCGAAGCGCTGCGCGAGGATTTCGGGCACCGCTCCGTCCACGCCACGCTGCTGACCGATGTGGCCGGCTCCATCGGGCCGCTGAAACAGGCCAAGGCGCATCTGAAAGGCTGGATGAAGCGCGAGAAGCGCAGCGTGAGCCCGGCGCTGCTCGGCCTGTTCGGCGCCAGGGCGTATGTCGAATACCAGCCGAAGGGCGTCGTCGGCGTGATCAGCCCGTGGAATTTTCCCGTCAATCTCACCTTCGCGCCGCTCGCCGGCATTTTCGCCGCCGGCAATCGCGCGATGATCAAGCCCAGCGAATACACACCGCGCAGCTCCGAACTGATGGCGCGCATGTTCCGCTCCGCGTACGACGAGACCGAAGTGGCGGTGTTCACCGGCGGCCCGGAGGTGGGTGCGGCGTTCAGCAGGCTGCCGTTCGATCACCTGCTGTTCACCGGCGCCACCTCAATCGCGTACCATGTGATGCGCGCGGCGGCGGAGAATTTGGTGCCGCTGACCTTGGAGCTCGGCGGCAAGTCGCCGGTGATCGTGGGCGAAAGCGCCGATCTCGATTTGACGGCCAAGCGGGTGATGTTCGGCAAGACGCTGAACGCGGGACAGATCTGCCTGGCACCCGATTATGTGTTCGTGCCGCAGGCGAAAGCGCGCGACTTCGTGGCGGCGGCCGACTCCGCCGTCCGGGCGATGTATCCGACGTTGAAGGACAATCCGGATTACACCTCGGTGATCAACCAGCGGCATTACGACAGGCTGATGGGTTACCTGGAGGATGCGAAATCAAAGGGCGCGGAGCTGATCGAGCTCAACCCGGCCAGAGAGGATTTCCGCCAGCAGCCGTTCTGGAAGATTCCGCCGACCGTCGTGCTCAACCCCACCGACGACATGCAGATCATGAAGGACGAGATCTTCGGGCCGCTGCTGCCGGTGAAAACCTACGAACACGTGGAAGAGGCGATCGGCTACGTCAATGAGCACCCGCGGCCGCTGGGACTCTATTATTTCGGCGGCGATGGCGAGGAGCAGAAGCGCGTCGTCTCGCGCACCACCACCGGCGGCGTCACCCTGAACGACGTGGTGATGCACGTGTCGATGGAGGATCTGCCGTTCGGCGGCATCGGGCCTTCGGGCATGGGCGCCTATCACGGCATCGACGGCTTCCGCACCTTCAGCCACGCCAAGGCGGTGTTCAAGCAGGCCAGGATGGACGTGACCGCGATGATGCGCCCGCCTTACGGCGAGAAGATCCAGAAGATGATGGACATGCAGATCAAGCGGTAAAGCTGAACCAGATGTTTATCCTCCCCCGCTTGCGGGGGAGGTGCCGAATGCGAGCGAAGCGAGCATGAG